>CAILON010000326.1 GCA_903835865.1 uncultured beta proteobacterium | reverse complement strand
AGCAACTCTTAAGCTATATCCACTACCCAAATCAAAGGTAACGTCACTTGTTGCCATCAAAGATATTGACTGCGCAATAAAACTGATTCATCAAGCGCGTGAACAATGCAATTCCGACCTTACTGCCTTTGAGCTCATTTCTACCAAAGCCCTAAACCTAGCGCCTAAGAAAGTAAGTAATTTGGGGGCCATATTGGATGCTCCATCAGGATGGGTAGTGTTACTCGAATTTTCAAGCATGGAGCGAGAGGACCAAAGCCGACTTCAAATGGAGGCATTTCTTGGTAAAGCATTAGAAATAGATTTAATTACAGATGCAGTGATTTCTACTTCCATACAGCAGAGCAAAGACTTATGGAGTATTAGGGAAGGTATTCCGGAGGCCCAACTAAGACTGGGAAATATTGTTAAGCATGATATCTCTCTGCCAATATCTAATATTGCTAATTTTATCCAGGAGACTGAGGTCAAGCTAAATCAGCTTTGGCCCAATATGCAAACAATTATTTTTGGTCATGTGGGCGACGGGAATCTTCATTACAACTTAGCACCCATTTCCCCTGATTTTTCAGAAGAAATTGAGCGAAGAAGGCCGCTCATTAATGAACTTGTGCACAATCAAGTCTATGAATATTCAGGCTCTTTTTCAGCAGAACATGGCATAGGGCAAGCAAAACGTGAAGAGTTACCTCTTCGTAAAAGCTCTATTGAAATTGAGCTAATGAAAGAAATTAAAAAAGCACTGGACCCAAAAAATATCATGAACCCAGGCAAGGTTCTTTAGGAAAATTGGCGTATCAATAATGCAATTCCTGAGAACAGCAAAATAGAACCATAAGTCATACGCATTGCCGCATTACTTAACTTGCTATGGACATGTGTTCCTAACCAAATGCCCAAGAAGGTTGCGGGCATCAAACAAATAGCCAAGCCAATCACTGGCCAACTCAAAATTAAGCCGGTTACTAGCATCAGAGTTAGGCGCAAAAAAGTCAGCATAAATATGGCAAAGGCCATTGTGGCTCGTAATGCCTTTGGATCATTAATACGTAAACCTAGGTAGGAAACGTAAATGGGTCCGCCTGTAGCAAACAATGCAGTGAAGGTTCCACCCATAAATCCAAAGGGAGCAGCCCACCATTTATTAATAGGCTCGTGCGCCTCATTATTCCTTTGCCATAGGACACGAACCCCATTAGCGGCTGCAAAGCAACCTAAGATTAGTAGCAAGGGCTCGCTTGGGGCTTGAATTAATAACACTATTCCAAGCACCATACCAATTAAGCTAAAAGGAAATAGCCACTTCAGCTCTTTAAAGTTAGCATCTGCCGAAGATTTCCTGCCAATATATAGTGAGGCACAGATATCAATAATGACCATCATAGGCACGACAGCTTTCAGCGGGTACATTTGAACCAGCAGAGGTACCGCAACAATCGAGGAGCCAAACCCTGATACGCCAAAAATAAAATAGGCACCAAAAATAATCAGCATCGCCAGTGCAAATTGAAGTGGCTCAATTAAATCAAAAATGATTAACTCTCGACTAGAATAGTTTCGCCAGGCTTTACTAGATTGAATTGAACAGGTCTATTTTCAATGACCAAACTATGATCTTGAAGATTAATCGCCGTGAAATAAGATGCTTCCAATGAACCTGGCTCTGGAAAGTCTTCACGATAATGCGATCCTCTAGAGTTCTCTCTTGAGATAGCCGCCTCCGTGATTGCTTTACTTACCTGAATTAAATTTCTTAAATTCATCCAATCCTGCCAGGTAACACTGTATTCGCGTTGGATATTACCTACACCCATTTGGGATAATAGTTCCTCCAGGCCTTCCAATGTATTGCGGCCACGTAGTAGACTTTCTTTTGTCCGAGAAATACCTACGTCACTCCACATACATTCAGCCAGTGCATCACGCACTTCTTCAATATCACCGGCTGTTTTTTTCAGCGGCGCTTCATGAGCCTGAATACTGGCATTCACCTCATCCATATTGCATTCTTGTAGGGTTTGTGAGGCAACCCAATGCGCCATTGCATCCCCTGCAATACCACCAAAAACCGTCGAGTTGGCAACACCATTCCCACCAAGGCGATTGGCGCCATGGACACCACCGGTGTCTTCACCAGCAGCAAAAAGACCTGGTAAATCAGTGCTGCAATCTTTCTTAAATACTAGGCCGCCCATCATGTAATGCGCTGTGGGAACCACCTCTACCAAATCATTAGCTAAATCAAAACCACTATCAGCGCAGCGCTCTACCATTCCCTTAAATTGGTCACGTACATTTTTGGGGCCCAAATGACTCATCTGAATATAAGCTCCACCGTTTGGCGTTGCTCGACCTGCGCGAATCTCAGAATTGATAGCCCTTGAAACAATATCTCGAGTTGCTCGCTCGTTACGAGGATCGTAGTTACCCATGAAGCGCTCTTGATTACCATTGAGCAGGTATCCGCCAGCACCGCGCAACCCTTCTTCAAGTACAGTTCCAGTCATCCTCGTGCCAGGGCCAGCCAATAGGCCTGTTGGGTGAAACTGCACCATTTCCATATCTCGTAAAGTCAGACCCGCGCGTAAGGCCATTGCCAATCCATCACAACTTTTATCACCGGAGGGCGTGTGATATTTATACATAGTGGGTCCACCACCAGTAGCTAGTAGAACCGCCTTTGCACGTACCAGAGTAAATTGACCTGTTTGCATATTGAGCATTAAGACGCCAGCTAATGATTTTCCATCTTTGCTGTGAATAAGCTCTATTGCACGATATTCTTCAAGACGATGAATTCCTCTTGACCATACCTGCTCCGCCAAGCGATTGATAATTTCAATACCGGTTAGGTCACCCTTGTGAACTGTGCGATCAAAAGTTTGTCCAGCAAATGCTTTTTGATGAACTGTACCATCAGGATTACGATCAAAAAAACAGCCGAGCTCATTTTCTAATTCGTGAATACGTTCTACAGCCTTACTGACCAAAGTCCAGGCCAAATCTTGATCTGACAACCACTTACCACCTTCAATAGTATCCATAAAGTGACGCTCGACAGAATCACCTTCTGCTAGAGCAACGTTATAACCACCCTGAACCATCCGTGTACAACCACTTTTACCCAACAATCCTTTAACAGCAATCGTGATGTGTAAATTTGGGTTGGTTTGATGAGCATGCAATGCGGCGAAAAGGCCAGCACCACCTGAACCTAATATTAAGATATCTGTATCAAGAGTGGGGATAGTGTTCATGAATGAATTCCAAGACTCTTTAATACTGCCTCTTTTTTACGAGCAACTTCTCCCTGTACTTCCTGATAAATACTTCCGCCATGACTATCCATAGCAACTAAGAGTGGACCAAAATCTTTAATCTTGAAGCGCCAGAGGGATTCTGGATTCAAATCATCCATATCAACATCTTCAATTTGTTCTATCCAAGTCGTCTCAAGAGCAGCAGTTCCGCCTATGATGGCTAAATAAACCCCACCCAATTCTTTAAAGGCCTCCGCCGAGCCCTCACGCATCCCGCCTTTACCAACAATCATGCGCACACCCTTTTGCGTCATCAAGGGCCGGGTAAATCGCTCCATACGATCAGAGGTCGTTGTCCCGATACAAATAGCTTGATATCCAGCAGGAAATTCATCGCTTACGGGAACCTTACGGACATTAGGCGCTGTATGTATTACGGCATGACCATTGAGATCAAAACGAGTTTTACGATCATGATCAAACATATGAATTTGCGTGGCATCACGAATACCAAATAAGGTGTTTTGCAAAGTCACAGTGTCATTAATACGTAGCTTGCGAATGTCTTCTTCGCTTACTGGAGTTTGGAGAACATAGTGCGCCATAAATATTTCCTCAGAATCCGTAACTTACGCCAGCAGGCGTAAATGTGGCACGCGCTCTACGTGCAGAATGGCATTGCATATTGACTGCAACAGGATTTAGGGTGATATGGGTATGTGCCAGCTCAACGTGAACAGCAAATGCAGTGCCATCACCACCCAGACCTTGTGGACCAATGCCTAATTGATTTACTGCAAGGCTAAGCTCTTTCTCAAGTTTCGCGCCCTCCTCGTCAGAGCAAGAGCTTCCCAAAGGGCGAGTAGCTGCGCGCTTTGCCATTGCCACACATTGATCCGATGTACCGCCTACGCCAACACCCACGATGGTTGGCGGGCAGGTTTTACCGCCTGCAGACACCACGCTCTCAATAACAAACTTCTTTACTCCGTTGATTCCGTCTGCAGGAATCGCCATTTTTAGGAAAGAGTTATTTTCAGATCCACTGCCTTTGGGGACCATTTCAATTTCAACAGTTTCTGACGCATCAGAAAAATCAATGTGAATAGCTGGCATATCAATCCCGCACGAAGTGT
>CAILON010000325.1 GCA_903835865.1 uncultured beta proteobacterium | reverse complement strand
GATCTGAGCCAGGCCTTTTTGGCAGATTTACGCAAGTCAATCACATGGACACCTTGCCTTGTCAAAATCTCAAAGAGCTCTCTCATTAACTCAGGGCGATCTAGGCCGGTAACGACCAAATCCGCAGGGAATACTCGCTTATGCTCCTCTTGGGAGGCTGCATTGTCGCCAACTGAAGTCCAGGCTGTTTGAATGACGCGCTCAGGTGCCCTCTCTTGAAGACCTCTAAAGGTTTTACACGCACGACGATGAATAGAAACTCCTCTACCTTGCGTGACAAATCCAGCTATAGCATCAGGGGGCACGGGCCTACAGCATCTCGCCAATTGCGTTAGCAATGAATCAACGCCCACCACCAAGACATCTCCGCTTTGCGAACCCTTTCGGGCGCTATTGCGCAGAATAATTTCCGGACTGGAAGCTGATTTGGACTCAAGCAGTGCTTCGGATTTTGGTTCAACTATCTTTGGTGTGTGACCACCCTCTTCATCATCAAGCGCATTAAACCAAGCACGCACTCGTTGACGCGCTCTTTGTGAACGTAAGTAGTGCTTATCTGGGCTAATCCAATCTCGCGATGGGCCGCCATGCTTAACAGCAATGATTTCGATTGTTTGACCATTTTTTAATGAAGTCTCTAGAGGGACCATTGCACCATCTACTCGCGCACCCCTACAACGATGGCCTAAATTGGTATGCACGGCATACGCAAAGTCGATAGGCGTTGAACCCTTCTCTAAAGAAATAACTTTGCCCAATGGAGTTAACACATAGATGTGATCATCAATCTCATGATGTTTTAACTGTTCCCATGCGTCCTCTTTCCAGGAAATAAGCTGCCGAGCCCAGGCGATTTGACGCTCATAGGCTACTTCTGCGCTATGTGTGCCGGCTTGATGAGCAATGCTTGGCTTATTAGTCTTGGCGGGATTTGGGGGTGTAGCCATTCCTATGTAAGCACCCTCTTTGTAACGCCAGTGTGCCGCTAAACCATATTCTGCTTGTTGATGCATTTCTTGGGTACGCACCTGAATTTCAAATGCAGTGTCATCCTCATTCATCACGACCGTATGCAGAGATTGATAGCCGTTCAGTTTTGGCCTTGCAATGTAATCGTCAAACTCGCGTGGAACTGGCTGCCAAACGTTATGCACAATTCCTAAAACCGCATAACAAGATTTCACATCCGCCACCAAGACGCGGAAAGCCCTAACATCATAGAGATCAGCAAAATCTAAGGATTTACCTTGCATCTTTTTCCAGATGCTGTAGATGTGTTTTGGACGGCCAAGCACTTCACCATCGATATGTGCGGCTTTAAGCTCTGCTTGAAGCTGAAGAACAACCCGATCAATAAATACTTGGCGCTCAATTCTTTTGGCATCGAGCATTTTGGCGATATCGCGATAAATATCTGGAGATAAGACCCGAAAAGCCAAGTCCTCCATCTCCCACTTCATTTGCCAAATACCCAAGCGATTTGCCAGTGATGCATCAATACTCAGTATCTCTTGCGCCCAAGCAGTGGGCATGGCCATTTTTTCTTGAGTTACCCAACGCAGTGTTTGCAGTCGTGAGGTAAGATAAATGAGAACTACGCGGAGATCATCACCAAACGCTAAAAGCATTTTACGAAGCATCTCTTCTTGCCCGGTAACACTAATACCACCATCCTGTCGCACTAACTTCGCTTGCGCCTGACGTAAGCCTCGATATCCAATTAATAGCTTTGCAGGCTCTTCGCCAATTAACTTGATCAGTGCTTCCTTGCCGTGTGTGCGAGCAATATTGGATGCAGCAGTGATGGTCGCTTCATCTAAATTTAAAGATTGCAAAATGTTTGCAGAGCCAGCCGCATGCAGCTCGGGTGGCTCGCCATACCAAGCATCTAAAAAAATGGGTTTACTAGAATCATTTGCCATTGGCAACTAGAGGTAATTAACTAAAGAATTCTTTTGCTAGAGCAATTTGCTCACTCTTCACAAATGCTGGTGCATGACCTACATTTGGTATTTCGATACTTCTGGCATAAGGATTAACTTTGCACATTTGGGCAACAGTAGCTGCAGAAAGTAAATCGGATATACCGCCCCGCACAATCAATATGGGAATATGGATTTGCTTAAAGGCGTGCCACATTGCCATCTCACCTGCTTTTGCCAAGATCGGATTTACAGAAGCAAATGGGACTGAAATATCGGGATCGTAATGCATGATCCATTGACCATTTCGCTCAATCAACATTGGGCCGTTATAAATTTCCCACTCTTGAGGAGAATGCTCGCCAAAGGTAGCGCAAATCTGATTTAACTTATTAAGCGCATCGGAGCGATGAGCAAATGAAAAAGTCTGGCCTACGTAGGAGCCAAGTCTTGCAATGGCTTCGGGCTCGATCCGAGGGCCTACGTCATTAATGAGCATTCTTCGTATAGGTGAATTTGGCATTGATGCATAAACCATACCAATCAATCCACCCATCGATGTTCCAAGCCAATCGACCTGCGATACACCTAATGCTTTTACAAGCTGGGTCATATCAGCAACATATTGTGGGACAGCGTAGAGCATGGGATTTTTTAAGCGATCGCTATCACCTCTGCCCACAACATCTGGACATACTACGTAATAATCCTGGCACATAGCCTCTGCCAAGGTTTTGAAATCACTACCGCGCCTTGTCAAGCCATGAACACACATCAGCACTTTAGGATTTTTGGGATCGCCCCATGCATGGTATGCCATGCGATGCTTAGCATCACCACTTGCGCACTCCACAAAAAAGGTGTCCCCATGATGGAATTGGTTACTACCTATAGATGGGTTATCTAAATGATCTTGCTCTTCATCGGCCCCCATCTCTTCTGGCTGCAAGGTGACGTGGTCAATGCCGTGCTTGTCGAGCAGCATGGTATTAATGCGTGACATGATGGCTGGCCACTCCTGCATTTCAGCAATCTCAATATGACCAATGAGCGCCGGAAAACTTGGAGTCATTTCCCAAACATGCAAATCATGGACCGCTAATACACCAGGTACAGCTCTTAAATCTTTTCCCACGACTAAATAATCAATATGTAGGGGCACACCCTCCATCAGAAAGTGATAAGACTCGTGCAGGATAGAAATGGTTGACTTCAGAATTAAGAGGGAAACCAAGATAGAAAGAATCGCATCAATTGGCATCCATCCAGTCAACTGAATAACGACACCAGCGACCAGAGCAGCAATCGACCCAAGCAAGTCGCCCATGACATGAACAAGTGCGGCACGTGTATTAACACTCTTCTTGTCACGCGAAAGTACCCAAGCCACCACGATATTCATTAGAAGACCAATGGCAGCAACAACAGTCACTGTTAAGCCGTCTACTTTATGTGGATCATAGAAACGGCTAATGGCCTCAAACACAATCCATACAACCAAAGCCAACATCACAATGCTATTTACAAATGCGGCTAGCGCTTCCGCTCTACCAAAACCAAAAGAATGTTTTGGTGAAGGTGGGCGACGCGAAATGATTTGCGCCAAAAGTGCCAAACCT
>CAILON010000324.1 GCA_903835865.1 uncultured beta proteobacterium | reverse complement strand
GCGTCTGATGAGTTATGGCAAGTTCAAGGAAATCACAGCAAAGTCCTAAAATCGGAAAACGGATTGGGGTAGCCTTAAGTGGTGGCCTTGATTCCGTGGTTCTGCTCGACACTGTTTGTAAAACACAAGCAGCTAACAAACACCCTGCAGAAATTTGGGCTTTTCATATTCATCATGGCTTACAAAAGCCAGCAGATGACTGGTTCATCTTTTGTGAAAAGCTCGCCAAAAAATACAAAATCCATTTTGACTTTCGCCTCTTGCATTTAGGGAGCGAGTCAACGCAAGGCAATGTCGAGGCTAGAGCTAGAGCTGGTCGTTATGACGCATTGGCAGAGTTATGTGCTGAGCATGGAATTGAAGATTTGCTTTTAGCCCATCATCAGAACGATCAAGCAGAAACGGTTCTATTGCAATTATTGCGAGGTGCTGGTGTAGCTGGTCTTGCAGCAATGTCTGAAGTACGCGAACTTAAAAACGGTAGTGCAAAAATTTACTTATGGCGCCCCTTGATTCAACAAAGTAGGGTAGAGCTAGAGGGGTATGCAAAAGCCAATAAGCTCAAGTGGATTGAGGATCCTAGCAATCAAGATATTCAATATCGACGTAATGCAATCCGCAAGCAAATCATTCCACGACTAGAAAAAATTCAGCCAGATGCAGTTGCTAATCTAGCTCGCAGTGCAAAAGTTTTAGCAGAAGCGCAGTCCTTACTTGATCGCCTAGCAAAACAAGATGGCAGCGCAGCGATAGAGCAGAGCGGTTTAAAAGTTAAGCCATTACTAACACTTGCTCAGAAAGATCTGCCAGCAGCCAATAACTTAGTGAGGTATTGGCTCAAATCCCATGGCCTAGCGATGCCATCCCAAGAACGTTTAGCCTCTTGGTGGAAAGATCTTGCAGCAGTAAAGCCACACGCACAGTTGGAGTGGCTTCATGATGGGCTAAAGCTTCGACTGTGGCGTGGCTTAATCAAGGTAAGTCAGGAACAGGTCGGAGAATGGGAATTCAAAAAACTACCCGCCAGCAGTAAGACTCTAGGACTACCAGCCAAATGGGTAAAAGAAGCACAAAAAAACGGCTTAATGACACTCCAACCTAGAGCGGGGGCTGAAAAGATTCAGATAAGGCCCAATACCCCAAGAAGGTCCCTCAAAAACCTGTTTCAAGAGGGCGATATCCCGCCATGGCAGCGCCAAGCTCCATTGCTGTTTATTGATGGCGAGCTGATTGCGGTTGCTGGTATCGGGGTCAGCTATCCCCATCTGGTTGCTACAGGCCCTCGAGTTTTGCCGGAGTGGAGCCAGGAGTCCTTTTAGGTATAAAACCCTGTAAAATAAGCCCTTTTTAGATACTAGGGAATTAGTGTTCCCTTTTAAAAGACAGTTTTATGGCTCTTATCGTTCATAAATATGGTGGCACCTCCATGGGCTCGGTTGAGCGTATTGGTAATGTTGCTAAACGCGTTGCCAAATGGATGCGTGCTGGTCACCAAGTCGTAGTGGTGCCTTCTGCGATGTCTGGCGAAACGAATCGCTTATTGGGCTTGGCAAAAGATATTAATCCAGACGCCCATCCACGCGAGTTAGATCAAATTGCATCCACTGGCGAGCAGGTTAGTTCTGGTTTGCTGGCATTAGCATTAATGCGAGAAGGTATTGATGCTGTGAGTTACGCCGGATGGCAAGTCACCGTGCACACGGATTCATCATTTACTAAAGCACGCATTAAAAGTATTGATAGTCAAAAAATCTTAACTGACTTAAATGCTGGACGTGCAGTAGTAGTTACGGGTTTTCAGGGTGTAGATCCCGATGGCAACATCACTACCTTAGG
>CAILON010000323.1 GCA_903835865.1 uncultured beta proteobacterium | reverse complement strand
TGCAATCCTCAAGAATGTGACCCTGGTCCATAAAGATGACGCGATTGCTAACCTTGCGAGCAAAACCCATTTCATGAGTCACGCAGCACATTGTCATGCCTTCATTTGCCAGCTTAACCATCACATCCAATACTTCGCCAACCATCTCTGGGTCTAGAGCGGATGTAGGCTCATCAAACAACATCAAAATCGGATCCATGCTCAAAGCTCGTGCAATGGCAACCCGCTGTTGCTGACCACCCGAAAGCTGACCAGGAAATTTATCTTTTTGTGCAATGAGGCCAACGCGCTCAAGGTACTTTAGACCATGGGTTTTAGCTTCTTCACTTGATCGGCCCAATACTTTAATTTGAGCTAATGTCAGATTCTCAGTAATGCTCAAATGTGGGAAAAGTTCAAAGTTCTGAAATACCATTCCAACTCTTGCCCGCAACGTCGGAAGATTGGTCTTAGGGTCATGCAGATTGATGCCATCAACGGTAATTTCACCTTTCTGAAATGGCTCAAGGGCATTAATTGTTTTAATCAAGGTAGATTTGCCTGAGCCTGAAGGGCCACATATCACCACAACCTCACCTTTTTTGATCGACGTTGTGCAATCAGTCAAAACCTGAAAGGAGCCATACCATTTAGAAACGCTTTGAAGTTCAATCATGATGGTCTATGTGTTTTAGTGATAAATAAATAAAGATTGGCTCAGCGAATAATTGCCACTTTTGCCTGGATTTTTCGAACGGCTTTAGAAAGAGAGAAGCAGATTACAAAATAAGTAGCGGCGGCCAAAATGTAGGTTTCAATTGGACGTCCATAATTTTTACCGGCTATCTCAAAACCTTTGAGTAAGTCGTAAGCTCCAATGGCATAGACCAAAGAAGTATCTTGGAACAAAATGATCGTTTGGGTCATAAATACCGGAATCATGTTCCTAAATGCTTGGGGCAAAACTACCAAACGCATATTTTGGCCATAAGTCATACCTAAAGCTTCGCCAGCATACATCTGACCCTTCGGAACCGATTGAATACCAGCCCTCACGATTTCTGAGAAGAAAGCCGCCTCAAATGCAATGAAGGTAATGGTTGCCGATAAGTCTGCTCCAATAGGCTTGCCAATCAACAGTGGGATTAACAAGAAGAACCATAGAATCACCATGACCAAGGGAATAGACCGCATGGTATTGATATAAAAAGTGGCTGGATAGACCAATGAAGGCCTCCCAGATAGCCTCATAAGCGCGAGGAAGGTACCAACTACGATTCCGCCAATAGTGGCAATGACAGTTAACTGAACGCTAAATAACAATCCCTTAAGGATGTAGCTAGTGAATAACTCCCAATTGTAAAAACTCAGATCAAGGCTCATCATCTGATTTCCACCTAGTGAGCCAAGCTAGCGTCATTTGACGCGGTAATAAATCCCGGAATACGGCTTCGCTTCTCAATCAATGCCATCACACGATTTACTGAAAAAGCGGAGAGTGCATACAAAGCAGTTACTGCCAAATATATTTCAACTCCATGTGAAGTTTCTTCTTGCGCTTGCATCGCAAATAAAGTGAGTTCAGGAACTGACACCGCAAAAGCGACCGAAGAGTTTTTAATGGCATTCATACTCTCTGAGGTCAGCGGTGGGATCACAATGCGCAATGCCATCGGCAAGATGATGTAACGATACGTCTGTGACGTAGTTAATCCCAAAGCAGTAGCAGCCGCACGTTGCCCGCTTGGCAAGGACTGAATACCCGCCCGCACTTGCTCTGCTATCCGTGCAGAAGTAAAGAATCCGAGGGCAATGCTGACTAACCAATAGGAGGGCAATGCTTTTAATGGCAAGAAAAAGGCAGGGATTACGTGATACCAAAGAAAGACTTGGACTAACACGGGAATATTTCTAAATAACTCTACCCATGCAGTAGATAAGCGGACTAATAATCTACTGGTTCTGCCAGTGTCAGGGAGTGTTCTAAGGGTGCCCATAATGGCGCCCACGATTAAAGCGATTGCCAGACCAAGCCCTGCTACCGCCAAAGTCCAGCCCCATGCCTTCATCAACCAATCTAGATAACTGGGATCTGCATTTTGGCCAAGCCAAAAAATTGAGGAGAAGCAGTGTTCAACCACTTCTCCATCTAAGGTGCTCTTACAAAAGACACCTAAATCTAATGCCATATTAAGAACTTATCTTCAATGGATTACTTCTTGTTATAGTCTTCCGCTGGCTTGTCATTTAAATTGGCCCAAGCATATTTAGTAGCTGGAGACAACTCAAGACCTACTACGATATTTTTTGGTGGAATTGGCGCTAAAAACCATTTGTTCCACAATCCCGGCATTTTGCCGTTCGCAACAATTTTCGCAATGGCCGCATTTACTGCCGCCTTGAACTCGGGATCATTCTTAGGCACCATGATGGCAATTGGCTCAGTAGCCAGTACTTCACCAACAATTTTATAATCTTTAGGATTTTTGGAGTTAGCAATATTGCCAGCCAAGATTGAGCCATCCATCACAAATGCATCAGCACGACCTGACTCCAAGAGCAAGAAACTATCAGCGTGGTCTTTACCAAACACTTCATCAAAATTCACGCCATTGGCTTTTTCATGCTTACGCAATAACTGAACTGAGGTTGTGCCAGTAGTTGTAGCCACCTTTTTACCAGCCAACTGAGAGATAGAATTTATTCCAGAATTCGCTTTTACCGCAATACGGACTTCCTCAACATACAAAGTATTTGCAAAGCCCACGTCTTTTGCGCGCGCAGTATTGTTGGTAGTTGTGCCGCACTCAATATCTACTGTCCCATTTTGGACCAAGGGAACACGGTTTTGAGAAGTAACTGGCTGATAATTAATGCGGAGTGTACTCATCCCCAGCTTGTCTTTAATGTCACCCAAAATCATGCGACAAATTTCGACGTGGTTACCGTCAAAACGACTGTCACCAGTAGTGTAGGACATCGGGATTGAAGATTCACGGACGCCCATCGTTACCGCACCACTAGACTTAATCTTATCCATGGTTGCGCTCGCACCATAACTAGCGCCAGATAATAAAAGACCTGAAACTAAAGCGGAGGTAGCAAAAACAGTGGAAATTTTTTGAATTTTCATGTGGAGTCTCTTCCTTTAAGTATTTTTTAGTTAACTAAGCTTCATGTATAAAGCTATTTGTATCAAACTATATAGTATTTATACAGTGTAATATCCCTTAAATTGTGATCTAACTAGGGTTTAGCCTTAGATCCACGACATTCATCGAGATATGTAACAACATGCATACGCCTTCTAAACCAATTCCAGATCATGGATAAGCTTGCAGAACAAATACAAATAGCAGAGCACTGGCTTAAATGCGGAGATCTGGCACAGGCACGGTCTTTATTAGAATCAATCGTTAGAGAGCGCCCCAAACATGGCCCAGCAACCGAACTTTTAGCCTCAATTTTGGCTTATGAAGGCAAACTGCCGCAAGCGACTGATCTCCTCTTAAAACTAACAAGGCATTCTGACTGTTCAGCCTCTATAAAAATTGCCCTGGGGGATCTATATCTTGAACAAGGAAATTTTGAGCTTGCCGTTCATCAATACGCCTCTGCAATTAAAGCTGTAGAGCCATTTTTTGAAGTTTTACATAATCTTGGACTCGCCTACGCCAAATTATTTCTTTTCAAAGAAGCAGTTGAACAGTTTGAAAAAGCGGCTCTAATAAACCCTGCCTCATTTGAACTGCAAATGAATTGGGGAGCAGCCCTAAAAAACTTAGGTCAATACCAGGAGTCTCTCGAACATCTATTTGAGGCGGAAAAAATAGAGCCTCATGATCCACGGGTCTGGCTGAACAAAGGGGTCACTTTGGAGGCACTTGACCGGCAGCGTGAGGCCCTCGTTTGCTACCAAACCGCTATAGGTTTAAATCCAAACTATCTAGAAGCCCATTGCAATAAGGCCAATTCTTTAATGGTCACTGGAGAATATGAACAAGCTCTAAAAGCCTTCCAGCAAGCCTTGGCTCTCAACCCCAATGATCCAGACACTTTATACAACCTGTCTTTTCTTCAGCTTTCTCGGGGGAATTATGCAGATGGCTGGCAGAACTATGAGCATCGCTGGCACAGAGAAAATGCTCCCAAAAAACCATTCAATCACATCCCCGCACTGATTAATTTAGATGATCTTACAAATAAAAATATTTTGGTTTGGTCTGAGCAGGGTCTTGGTGACAGCCTTCAATTTTGTCGGTATATCCCCAGGCTCATTGAAATGGGCGCAATCATTACCGTTGCCACTCAACCCCAACTCATCGAGATTCTCAAAACCTTAAAAGGGGTTAGAAGGGTTATTTCCATTGAGGATAACCCACCAGCTGAATGTGATGCTCAAGTTTCAATACTCAGTCTTCCTTTTCTTTTTAGTCAGGCGCTCATTCCAACGCCTTCCTCAACGTCGTACCTCAGCGCTAACCCAAATAAAACTCTGGAATGGCATGGGCGACTGAAGAATCTGGAGGACCTCAAAGTTGGCTTGGTATGGAATGGCGGCTTTAGAGCCAAACAACCAGAACTATGGGCCATTAATGCACGCCGCAATATTCCACTGGCCTCTATCGCAAAACTGAAAGACGTCGCAGGAATACAATTTTTTAGTCTGCAAAAAGGCGAACCTGCTGAAACTGAGCTCTTAGAGCAAAGAACAAACGTTTGGCCAAATGACAATCTTTCTATTTTTACGCCAGAACTCAATTCATTCGAAGATACAGCGGCTCTCATTGAAAATCTGGATCTTGTCATCACAGTGGATACCTCAACCGCCCATTTAGTCGGGGCCCTTGGCAAGCCTGTCTGGATTTTGAACCGGTATGACGCCTGCTGGCGATGGCTAATCAATCAAGAAACG
>CAILON010000322.1 GCA_903835865.1 uncultured beta proteobacterium | reverse complement strand
CTGAGATATGTCGCGAACCATTTTTTTACAAGCTATCACTGCCATTGGACCGTTGCTCAATATGGCTTGGCAGATCTCTTCAACCTTACTGTCTAGTGCATCAGGGTCGACTAATTCATGTACAAATCCCATTTCTTTTCCATGAGAGGCTGTAAAGACTTCAGCGGTCACAAAATATCGGCGTGAGGCTTGCTCCCCAAGTGCTCTGATGACATAGGGGGCAATCGTTGCTGGTAGTAAACCTAATTTGGCCTCAGAAATACAGAAGCGAACTTGGGTAGAAGCAATCAAAATATCGCAAACTGATGCTAGGCCCACACCACCCGCATAGGCATCGCCCTGCACTTTGGCAATTACCGGTTTTGGACAGGAATAAATCGTGTTGAGCATCAAGGCCATCTTGCGAGAGTCGGCTATGTTTTCTTCTTTAGTGAAGTTAGCCATGCTCTTCATCCAATTTAAGTCTGCTCCTGCGCAAAAGCTTTTCCCATTGGCCTGGAGCACAATCACTCGGCAACGATCATCTGCGCCTAGCTTGTTGAAGACATCTTGGAGTTCACCGATCAGCCCTTCATTAAATGCGTTTCTGACTTCAGGTCGATTGAGGGTAACGTAAACAATTTCATTACCTTGAACGGTTAAATATTGATAAATAGGTAGCTGAGTCATAGCTAATTTTGGTCTCCAGTTTCTATAGTTTTCTTTAATTTACTGGAAACTGGAGTGGGTGGTCAGAAACCGTGGACCTAAACCCCTGAAGTGCAGTTCTCGGAGGCCTATTTGGAGATTAAATCCATGCCGCTATTCTTGATAGGCTCAACAGCCTTTGCTGAGCTTAAGTATTGAATCAGTTTTTGCGCAGATTCCCGTTGGGTTGAGCCGGCAACAATTGCTGCGGAAAAAGTTTGAATCAATTGTAGTTCGTTCGGAATACGACCTACATAATCAACCCCCGCCACATTAACAAGCTCACTGCTGGGTTGGACGGCAACATTCACCTCTTTTGCTGCTAGTAGCGTCGTAGCTTGACTGCCTCGCTCCGTTACAGTGACGGAGATTTGATCGGTGAGTCCAAGGCGTGGAAATAATTCTTTGGTTAAATAAATGCCACTGGTGCTTCCTGGAACCGCTATGCGTTTCGCTTTTAGTAAGGATTCTTTAAAGGCTGCAGTAGTAGAGATATCAGGTTTTGGCATACCCGCTGGAACTCCTAAGCCTAATGGCGCCATAGCCAAATCAACATCGGTGCCAGGAATAATTTTTCCGGCTGCCATCAGTTCAGCAAGCCCCTCACGTGAAAGTATGACGACATCGGCACTAGCCCCATTGGCCAATTGGGCTTTAATCGTTTTTGGCCCAGAGCCCTGCGAGGCACCAGATTTGGTGACTACAGTGATTCCCGTCATCTTTTGAAAATCGGGGAGCATCGCATTGTAGGGGCCATTAAATCCCCCTGAGATCATGACTTCGAGTTGTGCCATAGCGCTTGTACTAATAAGTAAAGAGGTGAAAAAAGCAATTACATATTTCAAGATGGATTCCTTGTTTTGTCCTAAGTCACCATGGGATGCCTTTTTAATAACTATCTAATATTAAGCATCTATTTGACTTACATCAATATGCATCTTATTACTAGGATCACACTACCCGTTTGGATAATATTTAGATAGGAGTGATGTATGTTTAAGAATATTCTGGTGCCCATTGTTGATGATATGGTGACTCCCAAAACAATGAAGCGGATAGCAGATTTAGTGCAAGCTGATGGCGCTAGCGTCACTTTGGCCTATGTTTCCGATCCTAGGGCGCCATTCCTATACGCCAAAAAGGCTTCTGACTACAAAATCTCAGATGCCAATCATAAAAAAGCTTGTGAAAAACACGCAATTGAATTGCTGGCTACTGCGACAAAGCTTCTAGGAAATGATTTG
>CAILON010000321.1 GCA_903835865.1 uncultured beta proteobacterium | reverse complement strand
CTTAGCTTGTAGTTCTTCGGTACTGGTTTGCAAAGATTTGCGTTCGGATTCCAGGGTGTTGAATTTCTCAACATCCAATTGGAATTTACGGGTAGCTAAGCGCGCCTGAACAGCGGCGATATCTTTGCGGAGTAATTGCGGATCAATCATCTAATGCTCTACTGGTTTGGGGTAATTCGTTCTAAATAGGCTCTAGTTTAAGCGTAAGACCTCTGCGCCCGCAGGTGGGGTAAAAGTAAAGCGATTGGCTGGCAAATTCACATTCAATTGGATTTTGTCCAAAGTGACGAGAACTACGCTGCCTAAGCCGTCAATTAACTCAAGAGCCCTCGGCAAACCATTGCTCATGCCCACTGAGATTTTGGTATACGGCACATCACTCTTGGAATTGGGATTCTTCTTAGGCGCTAAGGCAACCCACTTCATTCCTAAGCGCTCTTCTCCCTCAACTAAATCGAAATTCTGATCTAAAGAAGCCTCACCAAATAAGATCGCTGCAGGTGTTGCCGAAAGCGCTTGTCCTGCAGGTCTAAAGGTGGCTTGATTTAAATCTTTGTCCCACAAGATGAGTTGCTTACCATCGGTAATGAGTTTTTGTTCATAGGGCTTTTGCGTATCCCAAACAAAATGGCCAGGCCGCTGAAACACAAAATGTCCGCGAGTCTCGCGCACTACCTTTAATCCCTTATCTTGCGGCTCATTCGCTTTGGGTGCGCGCAATTGTTGTTGCACAAAATCCCCTTCAGCAGTTTTAGAGTTACGCACAAATTGACGTAACTGCTCTATGCCACTCTCAGCTTGAGCGTAAGCGCTACCGGTCGCTAAGAGAGTTGATAGAGAGATTGCTATTGAGCATGCAATTTTTAAAAAGGATGAATACAAAATTGCTGCCTTATTCAGAGGAACGACGCAGAATCTCGCGATTGCCGCCATTACCCATCTTCGATACCAGCCCTGCTTTTTCCATATCTTCGAGCAAGCGAGCCGCACGGTTGTAACCAATCCGCAGATGACGCTGCACTAATGAGATGGATGGGCGCTTATTATCTAGAACGATGGCAACGGCTTGATCGTAGAGCGGATCAGATTCACCACCGCCTTCACCAGTCAGCGCATCCATATTGGATTCATCAGCGCCTTCGAGGACACCCTCAATATAGTTGGCACCGCCTTTTTCTTTTAGCCACTCGACCACACGATGCACTTCATCATCAGATACAAAAGCGCCATGGACGCGAACAGGTAAACCTGTACCTGGTGCCATATAGAGCATGTCACCCATACCGAGCAGCGCTTCTGCGCCCTGTTGATCCAAAATGGTACGGCTATCAATCTTGCTGCTCACTTGGAATGAGATACGGGTTGGTACGTTAGCCTTAATCAAACCGGTAATCACATCCACGCTTGGGCGCTGTGTGGCTAATACCAAATGAATCCCAGCGGCACGAGCCTTTTGTGCAATACGCGCAATCAGCTCTTCGACCTTCTTGCCCGAGACCATCATCAAGTCTGCCAACTCATCGATCACGATCACGATGACAGGCGCTTTGTAAATTGGCTCTGGATCTTCTGGAGTCAAGCTAAATGGATTGGTGAGCTTTTCACCTTTTTCTTCGGCCTCAAGAATCTTCTTATTAAAGCCAGCCAAGTTCCGCACACCAAACTTACTCATCAGTTTGTAGCGGCGCTCCATTTCATT
>CAILON010000320.1 GCA_903835865.1 uncultured beta proteobacterium | reverse complement strand
CCTAAATCACTACGTCGTTTAGGTGATGCTTTTAGCGAAGGCATCTATACCTCTTTAAAAGCAGCAGGATTAGCCTCTGATGCATCTACAGTGACTGGTTTTGCAACGCCACGCCGCCTTGCAGTATTGATTACGGATGTTCTAGATCAAGCGCCTGATTACCCAGTGCGTGAAAAGTTATTACCAACTAGCATTGCATTTGATGCGGATGGCAAAGCAATGCCTCCTCTACTCAAGAAATTGGGATCTCTAGGCTACGCAGATATTGATCTTGCTACTCTAGAGAAAGCGGGCGAAGGTAAGAGTGAAGCTTTGTATCTCAACGTCGTTGCCAAAGGTGCCGAGTTAGAGCAAACCGCTCAAACAGCGCTTGAGCAAACCTTAAATAAGTTACCGATCGCCAAAATGATGCACTACCAAGTGCAACAAAAAAATGGTCAATTGGCGGATGTGCAATTTGCTCGTCCTGCGCACCGCATCATTGCCTTACATGGCAGCAAGACGCTCAAAGTCAGCAGCCTTGGTATTGATGCCAGTAATCAAACGGAAGGTCATCGCTTCTTAGCGCCAGGCCTCATTTCCATAGTCACTGCCGATCAATACGAAGCAGACCTACTGGCTAAAGCAAAAGTCATTCCAAGCTTTAACAAGCGTCGCGCCCAAATTGAAGCCGATCTCCTCAAGGCTGCCGGCGATGATTTAGTGTTAATGCCAGACAGCCTACTAGACGAAGTAACTGCCCTAGTAGAGTGGCCCGCGATTTATGAATGCCATTTCGATCAAGAGTTTTTGGAAGTGCCACAAGAATGCTTGATTCTGACTATGCAGACCAATCAAAAATACTTTGCTCTAACAGATCAGCAAGGCAAATTACGTAATCGCTTCTTAATTGTTTCCAATATCGAAACAGATAAACCGCATGCCATCGTCACCGGTAATGAACGCGTAGTGCGTCCACGCCTTTCTGATGCACGCTTCTTCTTTATGCAAGATCAAAAGCGTCCTTTAGCTTCACGAGTCGCAGATCTAGGCAGGGTGGTGTATCACAATCAACTGGGCAATCAGCTAGACCGCACTAAACGTGTTCAAGGCATTGCTATTGGAATTGCTCAGAAATTAGGTGCCGATCAGAAGTTGGCTGAGCGCGCAGCAGAACTAGCTAAAACTGATTTACTCACCGATATGGTTGGCGAGTTCCCAGAGCTGCAAGGCATTATGGGTAACTACTACGCTAAGCATGATGGTGAAAATGCTGAGGTAGCTGCTGCTTGTAGCGAGCACTATATGCCTCGCTTTGCGGGTGATACTTTGCCACAAACCCAAACGGGTACGATTTTGGCGATAGCCGATAAACTCGAAACATTAGTCGGTATCTGGGGTGTTGGCCTTGCACCAACAGGTGATAAAGACCCCTATGCGCTGCGTCGCCATGCTCTAGGTATCTGTCGCTTGCTCTTAGAAAAAAATCTATCCATAAGCTTGCCTGAGTTAATTGAGTTAGCTCGTGCACAGTTCCCACAAAAAGATGTGCAAGATAAAGCCCAAGTGGCTGATATTTACGCCTTCATCATCGATCGTCTACGTGCTTATTTACGTGATCAGGCAGTTGCTGGAAAGCCTTTTACTAGCGCTGAGATCGATGCCGTATTAAGTCAATCACCAGCGCAGATCAATGATCTGATTGCACGTTTAACTGCTTTGCGCGAATTTAATGCGCTGCCTCAGGCCGCTCAACTCGCTGCAGCCAATAAACGCATCAGCAATATTTTGAAGAAAACAGCTACAGAGATTCCTGCAGCTTGCTCTAGCAAACTATTGCAGATACCAGCAGAGTCCGCACTTTATCAAGCCTTAGAAGCAGCCGCCCCTGCGCTAGATGCGGCATACGAAAAACGTCAGTTTGTGGAGCTCCTGAAAGCACTAGTGGCATTGAGTGCGCCCATTGATCAGTTCTTTGCCGACGTGATGGTGATGGACCCAAATCCTGAACTGCGCGATAACCGCCTTGCGCTCCTGCAACAACTTCACCAGAAAATGAATCTCGTTGCCGATCTCGGCAAATTAGCATGAGCCTGAGCTCTTCTAAACTCATTATTCTGGATCGCGACGGCGTGATCAATGAAGATCGTGATGATTATGTAAAGTCAGTTGATGAGTGGGTTCCACTGCCAGGCAGCTTAGAGGCAATCGCCCTGCTCAATCAAGCTGGATACCAAATTGCGATTGCAACCAATCAATCAGGTTTATCTAGAGGTTTCTTTACTATCAATGATTTGCATGCCATGCATAACAAGATGGATAAGTTGCTCAAGCCATTAGGTGGCCATATTGATAGCATCTTCTTTTGCCCACACATTGATTCTCACGGATGCGATTGCCGCAAGCCACTTCCTGGCCTCATGAAAGAAATTGCGCTACGTTACAAAAGAGTCAATAGCACGACTCCATTACTTGGAGTGCCTATTGTGGGTGACTCTTTACGCGATCTGCAAGCTGGCATCACCCTTGGAGCCATACCCCACTTAGTCCTTACCGGTAAGGGTCAGAAGACGCTTGCAAAAGGAAATTTACCAGAGGGTACGCAAATACATGCTGATCTTATGGCGTTTGCCAATGCAATTCTAGAAAATAAGGCGTAAAGCAAACATGACTTTTATTCGCTCCGCACTCTTTGCTTTATTTTTACTCATCTTTACACCGATTTGGTCCGTTCTATGCTTGATCGCTTTCCCATTTCTGAGCCCAGAAAATCGCTATACCTTTATCGGCTTATGGAACAAGGTAGTGATCTACGTTCTACAACATCTTTGCGGAATTCATTATGAAATTCGCGGTATGGAAAATATGGAAGCCGTGTTGAATGAGCCAGTGGTGATTCTGAGTAAGCATCAATCTGCTTATGAAACGATTGCTTACATTGCCCTGCTACCTAAACAGCTGTGTTTTGTCTTTAAACGCGAATTACTCTGGATTCCCTTCTTTGGCTGGGCATTGGCTTTACTGAAGATGATCCACATTAATCGAGCCAGCAAACAAACCGCTGCGCTGTCGGTAGCTAGTCAGGGTCGCAAACGCTTAAGCGAAGGCAAGTGGATCATGTTGTTTCCCGAAGGGACCAGAACGCCCATTGGATCCAATAAACCCTATCGCAAGGGTGGCGCACGTCTCGCTAGCGCTACTGGCGCACTGGTAATTCCGATTGCCCATAATGCTGGACGCTTCTGGCCTAAAAATAGCTTCCTCAAGCAGCCTGGGACGGTGATTTTCTCAATTGGTCCCGTAATTCGTTCCGAAGGAAAATCTGGAGAAGCGTTACAGCAAGAAGTTGAAGGTTGGATTGAAGCAGAAATGCGTGTGATTGATCCGAGCGCGTATAAGTAAGCCCGAGCTAAGATTTTCCTGCTTAAGCGGCTAAGATCCTAGCCCACTCCATATAACGATCTACTGAAATATCTTGCGCTCTCGACTTAAGTTCCGTTTCCGATAAATGGAGTCGGTCAGCAAAAGCCTGTAAATTGGTTCTGAGCATTTTTCTTCTTTGAGAAAAAGCAGCAGCAACCACTTTCTCTAGCGCGCTCCACTGCGCATCATTTAAGTTAAAGTCTTTGCGCGGAATCATCCGCACTACGGCTGAGTTCACTTTAGGTTGAGGATCAAAGGCCTCAGGAGGTACTTCCAAGACCTGCTCCATGTCATAGCGTGCCTGCAACATGACTGACAACCTACTGAAATCCGAGCTCCCTGCTGCAGCTACCATGCGTTCGACAACTTCAGCCTGCAGCATAAAGACTTGCTCATCAATCACTTTGGCTGCGCCAACCAAATGAAACAACAAAGGCGATGAAATGTTATAGGGAAGATTTCCAACCACTTTGCAAAGGCCGGTTCGCCCATCGCGGTTCTTAGCCCACTCTAAAAAGTCAAACTGCAGTGCATCACCCTCAATGACTTTTAGGCCCTGCAAGTTCTGTTGATTCCAATAAGCCACTAAATCACGGTCAATTTCCAATAAATCTAATTGATCCAAATTTCTCAGCAAGGGTCTGGTTAAAGCCCCAAGGCCAGGGCCAATCTCAATCACGTGCATATCAGCACTTGGCAAAATTAAACTAACAATTGAATAAATAATGCTGTCATCTTGCAAAAAATTTTGGCCGAAACGTTTACGAGCGCGATGCATTCTTAGGCTTGATTTCTTTGGTTAATCACCAATTGATAGGCTAAACGCAAAGCCTCGAGCATGCTCCCAGAATCTGCCAAGCCTTTTCCGGCAATATCTAATGCCGTGCCATGATCTACTGAGGTACGAATCACTGGTAAACCAAGGGTGACATTAACGCCACCTCCAAAAGTCACGAATTTAAATGGCGCCAGACCTTGATCGTGATACATCGCGATAAATACATCCACTGACTCTAAGGCAACTACATCAAACATCGTATCGCCAGGGAAAGGACCTGTGATATCAATACCTAAGTTCTGAGCTGCTTTAATGGCCGGTGTAATAACTTCAATTTCCTCGCGCCCTAAATAGCCAGACTCGCCTGCATGAGGGTTTAGTCCTGCTATCCGCATAACAGGCTTGGCAATCCCAAATCGGTCTTGCAAATCCTTCGCAACAATTTGAATAGTTTCTAAAACGTAATCTTGATTGAGTGCAGCTGACACGGCTTGCAAAGGAAGATGGGTAGTGACGAGCGCAACCCTAAGATCTCGTGACTGCTTCATTCCTAAGAAACCTTTGGGGAGGGGAGCACACAACATCATGACTACATGCTGGATATTGCAATGCTGCGCGAGATATTCCGTATGCCCTGTAAACGCAATACCAGCATCATTAATGACACTTTTCTGTACGGGGGCAGTCACCATCGCATCAAAACGCTTCTCCAAACAAGCCTCTAGCGCTTGATTAAGAAGACTGACAACATATTGGGCATTGGCGGAGTTCAGCACCCCAGGAATCACAGGCTCTACTAACTCGACTGGCTCGATCTTGAGGCGCTCCAATACCTTAGGATTTACATCTTGAGGCACTTGGATTAAATTCACATCCCCGAGTAAGGTAATCTCTGCATGTTCTTGCTCCGCCAAAAAGGTCAGAGCAGCTTTGAGAGAGACTTCTGGTCCAACACCGGCTGGCTCGCCAGTAGTAATGACGAGATTAACGGGTGCTAGTTGCGGCATCTTCTGCGTTAATAATTTTCACAGTAGCGCTGTCGCGTAATTCACGAATCCAATCTTGGAAGGCCTGTTCATATTTGCGTTCACGAATATTAGCGCGAGCAAACTGACGTTGCTTCTCCACAGTAAGCTGTCCTTCACGACGATCCGTCACTTGGATTAAGTGCCAACCAAATTCTGATTTCACGGGATTACTTACTTCCCCAATTTGCAAGCGGTTCATCGCCTGCTCAAACTCTGGAACTAAATCTCCTGGACTCATCCAACCCAACTCACCACCCGCTGCAGCTGATCCATCTTCTGAAAATTTCTTAGCTAGATCGCCAAAGTCAGCAGTCTTTGTTCGAATCTGATCCCGAAAACCTTGTAAGCGTCTTTCGGCATCCTGATCCGTAAATCCTGAACGAAGGCGCAACAAAATATGGCGTGAATTTGTTTGAATAATGGTAATGGCTTGAGGAGGGGTAGAGGCTGCTTCCGGTGGAGGCGCCTCTTGCTGTGGTGCCGCACCAGCAACCAATGTCCTGCGATCTAATACTTTGAGGACGTGAAATCCTGCGGGGCTTTTCAAAACTACTTTAGCTGTTTGGCCACTACCAATATTTCGAATGGCTTCATAAAATATTTGAGGCAAACGATCGGGAGTGCGATAACCGAGCTCCTGAAATTTAATCTTTGGATTTTCTTTAGCTGCCATCTCACCCAGTTGCATAAAATCGACATCGCTACTAGCAGCCGCCAATAAGGCTTCAGCCTTCTTCTTCGCCTCTGCTTGAGTGCCAACCCCTGCGCCCGGATCCACAGGAATAAAGATTTGTGCCACATCAATTTCTTCTGGGCCACCCCCAGCAACAGGCCCCGCAGAGCGGGGTGCAGGGCTCTTACCAGTAATGACACGTGCACGCTCTGCAATAAAGTTATCTATCTCCGCATCCGAAATCTTAATGCGGGCATCGACTTCTCGCTCACGAAAGCGAGTAAGAATGACATCCTCACGTAGAGTCTCTTTGTAGCGCTCAAAGGATGTTCCTGATGCATTAACTTTTGCCCTAAACTCTGTATAAGTTAATTTATTCTTTGCTGCAATGTCCCCAATAATTCTGTCTAAGTCTTTATTGGTAACTTTAATGCCCTCTTGCTCTGCATTTTGCATTTGAATTTTTTCTACAATCAATCGCTCTAATACTGCTTTTCTAAATTCAGCCGCATCCGACATCTTCGCGCCCTGCTTTAGTAAAGCGGCAACGCGATCATCAATTTCTTTACGCGTAATGTAGCCAGTATTGACAACTGCCGCTACGCCATCAATATTGCGAATTTTGTTATCTGCAGCAGTAGCGCTTGAAGGAGTAGCTTTTCGACTTACATCTTGTGCATGAGCTAAACCGACCAGCGCCAAACTGATCGGCAAAAATGCGCAAACAATAACGCGCTTCAGATTTTTCTTACAAAAGATCATTGGTAATTCTCATAGGTTGAAGCAGGTAAAGGCTTAGGTGTAGGCAAATAACCAGGAACATTTAATTTCATCAAATCCACAGGATTGTCGCCCGCAACACCAAGACCTCTGAACTCGACCTGAAACAAGATCTGAGTCGTAGTGTTGTTATTCAACAGAAGTTGAGAATATGCGCTACGGAAAACAATACAGTCACGCACATACTCAATCGCCACTAAGGTATTCAAAGTCTTGGTTGTAAGTGAATCATACCCCCAACGACCCACTAAAGAAATCTCTCTTGTAAGGGGCCACTGACCAGAAATATTATATTGATCTGTTGTGGTTGCTGCCGTTGTTCCAATAGGATTAAATGGACTTGCCTGAATGGGAGGTTGCCAAACATTTCGATAGCCAAAGTTTAAGCTACGGCCTGGTGTTGGGCGCCAGCTACCGCCGACTGTAGTCTGCACGAAACGATTTAATTGGGTGTTGTACTGCCCAAAAACGTCGGCATTGAAATTACCCATTAGTCGAATGGAAGCCGCTGCTAAGGTATCAGAGTAGGCAGTTGGGTTTGCGATATTACCGGTCAAGCCCACTTGCTGTGCCTTGAACTGCTGCTGCTGAGCAATCGTAATCACCGCTCTTTCAGCGCCCGTATTCGACTCCGTAACTCGACTTGTTAAACCCACAGTAACCTTATTGTTATCAGATATACGGTCATTACCGATAAAGGTGTTTTCACTAAAAATCTGGCTGATACCGAAACCAGAATCAGCGGTATCAAACAAAGGCGTATTAGCCTGATTTACATAGGGGGTATATACGTATAAGGCACGGGGCTCAAGGCTGAGTAACATGTTCTGACCAAAGAAACTGCCCATCTCTAAAGCATCTCTCTCAAACGCCAAGCCTGTATCCAAACTTGCAGTAGGAATTAAGAAGCCTTGAGCGGGTAAATAGCCGGGTTGATAGGCGGTGGCGCTATAGGTATTTGACTGAAAGCTTAACTTTGGACGAATGTAGTAACCGGGCGTGATCTTCGGGTACTCCAAAACTCCCTTAACTACCGTACGATCCGCTTGACTGAAAATACCAGGCGCTGTATTTGGAATGCTACTCGCAATGTTGTACGAAAACCGCGAGAAATCAGTAGACAACATCGTAGTGGGGCCAGTAGGCAGGCTGATATAGCGCCCATCGGTCCCTGAGGCTGGTGGCACTAAGTTACTACGATAGACCGCCGTAACCTGTGGCAAAACGTTATATGGCGCTCCAACCGTACTGGGTAAATTGGGCTGCAGCGTCTGAAATGTCATTGCTTTGGCAGAAACCGTCCAATTACTCAGCCTGGAAGGAAGTTGCGATACAGCACCTACCTCTTGGCGGAACTGACTTGTCACCGCCCCTGCTACCGTTTGTGAGAAGTCTGATGGATATAAGTTATCAGATACCTTGGCAGCATTGATATAGGCATTCACTGAACCAGGACCACCCACTGGAGACCCGACTAAAGTTTGACGCTGCTGCCAGTCATATCGCCAACGACTAATGCCGCCCGCCTTTTGATCGGTTGGCAAATAGTCACCCATCACATTACCCGAATAGGTCGTATCGATGAAACGATAACCCATGCCTAGCTGCACGCCACGCTGACTCATGTAACGCGGCAAAATCGTTAAATCCCGATTGGGTGCAATGTTGACGTAATACGGTTGCGTAATATCAACACCATTCTTAGAGTTGTATCCAGCAATCGGAGGAAGAATGCCGGAGCGTCTTTCTTTTCCTGTAGGCAGGCTAAAGTAAGGAACGTAAGCGATAGGGACATCAAAAAGATGCATCACCCCATCTTTCCCTCTCATTTCTTTTTGCTCGTTATCAATTTCAATTTTGTTGGCAGTGAAATACCAATCTAAATTTTCAGGAGTGCAAGTGGTGTAAGTTGCATTATCAAAAACAAAAATATCGCCACTTTCAATGGTTAATTTCTTTGCTTTACCACTTGCGCGGCTATCACCAATTTCATAAACGGGTGCTTCCATTTCTCCATCACGCGCATCTACTTTTAAACGTGCTCTAGGTCCTTTGAAATTTGCATTCCCTTTAATTAACTCTGCGTTACCAATTAAGTCGGCAACATCAGTATCAGGGTTATAAATAATTTCATTGCCCTTGGCCACTGTTCCATTGCGACGAATTTGAGCACGATCCTTAAGATGCATCTCACGATCAACTACGCCATTAATGGAGTCACTAGAAGTGAAGGTAAGCGCCTTACTATCGTCAATCGGTTGACCAATACGCAACTGATCGTCCAACTTCAGAACGGTGACATTGCCACGATCAGGCAAGATCGGAGGAGCCTCTGCAGGCTTAGAAATTGTTGGTAAAGCAGGGGGTGTTTGCGCGCACACCAGAGATGTAAATTGGAGCAATGCCACCCCTATCAGTGCGCGCAGGGTTACAGCTATAAAAAGAGGGGCGCAAAGACCAGCGCAACGGTGATAATGACTCATAGTTCCAGACCCGTCTTATTATACGAATCGACCATGACTGACGTACGCCTTCACATCCTTATTCAATGGCTAAAAGGCCTTGAGCCTAGCTGGCAATTGGATCTTAGCTCCCTAGCACCCGCCTCTGCCGATGCGAGCTTCCGGAGGTATTTCCGGATTGAGAGCAAAAACCCTAAATTTGCTACGTTAATTGTGATGGACGCCCCTCCTCAACATGAGCCCTTAGACGCCTTTATTAAGGTGGATTTATTGTTCTCAAAAGCAGGAATTAACGTCCCAGAAATCTTAGAACAAAATATTACTGAGGGCTTTCTTTTACTCAGTGATCTTGGTAATAAAACCTATCTTGCGCTCCTGAATGATGAGACAGCAGATGCTTTATATAAAGATGCTACTCATGCTTTAGTACTCATGCAGCTGGCGAGCAAACCCGATGTATTGCCAAACTATGATGAAGCGCTATTACAACGCGAATTAGATTTATTTCCCGAATGGTATTTAAAGAAGCATCTACATATTGAATTGAGTGCACTACAAGAAGAACAGCTCAAAAAATCTTTTGAACTCATTATTGAAAACAACTTGGCACAGGCTAAAGTGTATGTTCATCGCGACTATCATTCCCGCAATTTAATGGTGACTGAAAATAATAATCCTGGAGTGATCGATTTTCAAGACGCAGTGTATGGCCCGATTACTTACGATGCCTCTTCTTTATGGCGTGATGCTTACATTGCCTGGCCAGAAGAGAGAGTGATAGATTGGGTGATTAAGTTTTGGGAAGAAGGTCGTCAATCAGGATTACCGATGCCTATTGATTTTGGGCAGTTCTATCGAGATTTTGAATGGATGGGTTTGCAACGACATCTCAAAGTTCTGGGAATTTTTGCAAGACTTTTTCATCGTGACGGCAAAGAGGCTTACCTTAAAGATATTCCGCTCGTACTTGAATATGCCATTGCAGCAGCTAATCGCTATATTGAATTAAAACCTTTGGCGCGCATTTTGGAATCGACTCGTCAACATCAGAATGGCTAAGACTTTAACTAATACCCTTCCCTGTTTTTTGTTGGCCGCTGGAAGAGGAGAGCGAATGCGCCCTCTGACGGATGATTTACCAAAACCACTCCTCACCATTCAAAATAAATCTTTATTGGCTTGGCACTTAGAAGCCCTTGCAAATGCAGGCGTGCAGAAGGTAGTGATTAATCATGCGTGGCTGGGTTCAAAAATTGAAGCAGCCCTTGGTAAGGGTGAGCAATTTGGGGTGGATATTCAATACTCCCCTGAAGAAACTGCCCTAGAAACTGCCGGAGGCATTTGTCAGGCACTCCCCCTCATCAATCCGACTGACTATTTTCTCGTCATTAATGGGGATGTTTTTAGTCCTAATCTTCCTATTTCTAGTCTTTTAGAAACCGTAGACCAAATCCGCAAGAGCGGCAGCAATCCTTTGGCTCACCTACTCATGGTGCCTAACCCCGTTCAGCACCCCAATGGGGACTTTTACCTCAAAGACGCCAAAGTGACTGATGAAGGG
>CAILON010000319.1 GCA_903835865.1 uncultured beta proteobacterium | reverse complement strand
GGAAAACACATGACCACAGCTACCAGCGGACAAATTGATGTCAATGCGCCGGCTTACGTAAAAAATAAGCCATTAATTGATTGGGTTGGAGAAATTGCCGCCCTAACTAAACCTGATCACATCCATTGGTGTGATGGCACCCAAGCTGAGTACGACGAATTCTGCGAATTGCTAGTTAAGGTCGGCGTGTTTAAGCGCCTCAATCCTGCGAAACGTAAAAACTCTTTCTTAGCGCTTTCAGATCCAGAAGATGTGGCCCGTGTTGAAGATCGTACTTTTATCTGCTCTGCTAAAAAAGAAGATGCTGGTCCAACCAATAACTGGGTTGAGCCAAGCGAAATGCGCGCTACATTGGAGCCCTTGTTTGATGGCTGCATGCGCGGCAGAACAATGTATGTAGTGCCATTCTCCATGGGCCCTATAGGTTCGCCAATCGCACATATTGGCGTTGAGTTATCAGACAGCCCATATGTTGCTATCAATATGCGCTTGATGACCCGTATGGGTAAAGCGGTTATTGATCAGCTGGGTGCTGACGGCGAGTTTGTTCCGTGCATTCATACCGTTGGTAAGCCATTGGCTGCAGGCGAAAAAGATGTTGCTTGGCCAAATAACAAGAACAAATACATTGTTCATTACCCAGAAACTCGTGAGATCTGGTCTTTCGGTTCAGGTTATGGTGGCAACGCATTGTTGGGCAAGAAGTGCTTTGCCTTACGCATTGCCTCTAACATGGGTCGCGAACAAGGATGGTTAGCAGAGCATATGTTGATCTTGGGCGTAACCTCGCCTGCTGGTAAGAAATACCATATCGCAGCCGCTTTCCCATCTGCCTGTGGCAAAACAAACTTCTCCATGATGATTCCTCCAAAAGGATTTGATGGTTGGAAGGTAACCACCATTGGTGATGACATTGCATGGATCAAGCCACGCAAAGACCCCGTCACTGGTAAAACCCGTTTGTTTGCTATTAACCCAGAATCTGGTTACTTCGGTGTGGCTCCTGGCACAAACCGTCAAACCAACCAAAACTGTATTGACTCCTTAAACCAAGACGTGATTTTCACAAACGTTGGTTTAACTGATGATGGTGATGTTTGGTGGGAAGGTTTGACCGAAACACCTCCAGCACATTTGATTGACTGGCAAGGAAAAGACTGGACTCCTGCTGATGGAGAATCAGGCCGCAAAGCTGCGCATCCAAATTCACGCTTCACCGTTGCCGCCACTAACAATCCTGCGGTTGATCCTAAATGGGATGATCCAGAAGGCGTTCCAATTGATGCATTCTTGTTTGGTGGTCGTCGTTCAAACACCGTTCCATTGGTCAGCGAAGCGCGTGATTGGGTTGAAGGCGTATACATGGCCGCAACCTTGGGCTCTGAAACCACAGCTGCAATTACTGGCCAAATTGGCGTAGTGCGTCGTGACCCTTTTGCAATGATTGCATTTGCTGGTTACAACATGAGTGACTACTTCCAACATTGGCTCAACATCGGTAAGAAGTTAGAGGCCGAAGGTGCGGTATTGCCTAAGATCTATTGTGTCAATTGGTTCCGCAAAGACGAGAATGGCAAATTTGTATGGCCAGGCTTCGGCGAGAACATGCGTGTTCTTTCTTGGATCCTAGCTCGCGCTGAAGGCAAAGCAAGCGGCAAAGAAACTCCATTTGGTATTACGCCTGAATACAGCGATATGCACTGGGGTGGTCTTGATTACTCTCTGGAGAAATTTACTAAGGCCATTACCGTTGGTGTTGATGATTGGAAAAATGAGCTCAAGTTGCATACAGAGTTGTTTGATCACCTCGGCGATCGTTTGCCAATAGAGATGAAAGAGACTCGCGCAAAAATTGAAAAAAGATTGAACGCTTAAGCTTTCTTTAGCACTAAACGCATTATCTAAATTCAGTGAAATGACCAAACCCCAACACCATGAAATAGTGGTGATTGGGGCAGGCATTTGTGGGGCAACGATTACCAATGAGTTGCTCGAGCGCGGCAAAGCAGTTTGTATTGTCGATGCTGCACCCTCCCCCGCAAGCGCATGTTCTAGTCATGCTTATGCTATTGCTCACCCCCATATAGGTAAAGGCTCTCCGCGTTTATTGCGCTTAACGCGTATTGCATTTTTACTGGCCGAGGCGCGTTGGGGCGCCGTGTGGCACCAACATGGAATTTTTCAGCCTACCAAAAAAGATAGAGAGTTCGATCGTGCAGCAATTACCAACCACCTTAGCGCTTTAGGGCTTGATGAAACTCTGGCCAAGCCATTAAGTGCAGGTGAAGCAAGCGAGGTTTGTGGAATTACGCAAAGCGGAGTTTGGTTAGCGCGAGGTGCATCCTTAAATTTATTTGAGGCCACAAATCAGGCATTGAAAAACCAGGAACGCCTTACTTGCATCTGGAATACGCGCGTTGCACGCTTAGAAAATCGTGATGGCCAATGGTTTTTATTCAACGAAAACAATGAAGCCATTTTGTCTGCTGATAAGCTGGTGATTGCGACAGCAATGGACAGTAAAGCGCTGATGGCTAGCATCGGGATTCGAGTGCCCTTAAAGCCAGTGCGCGGTCAATTGAGTATTTTTTCTATCGACAAAAATGATCCTTGGGCAGAAAAATTACCGCGGGTAGGAATTTCAGGGGAAGGCTACTGCCTTCCTGCAGAACAGCAGATGGAAGGCGGCTATCGTTGGATGGTGGGATCGAGCTTTGATGAGGGAGAAGATGACCTTTCCTCTCGAGAACTCAGTGATGAGTTCAATCGCGAGCAGGCAAGAGGTTTGGTGGATTATGCGCAAGGCAAATCTTCAGGCTTAAAAAAATGCGGCGACTTTGTTGGCGTGCGCTGCGTAGCTGGAGATCGCTTACCCATGATTGGGGCATTGGTTCAGCGCCCAGGAATATTTCTCGCTACCGCCTTAGGCTCCAGAGGGATTCTCTGGTCAGCCCTAGCGGCGAAGTTGATCAGCGCTCAAGTACTAGATGAAGACTTAGCCTTGCTCACCCGTTTTGGTTTTGCTGCTGATTTGGTGGCGGCACTAGCCCCCGCCCGTTTTTTTGCTGGAGCTTTAGCGGCACCTGCGGCTTTGGGCGCTTTGGCCTCAAATTCAAAACCCGTTTTTCCTTCTGCACCTAAAACCAAATAGGCTTTAAAGCCACGGCCAGTACGGTTTGACTTGAAGTTGGTCAATAAGTCAGTTCTGCCCTCTTTGAGCAACTTCTGAATTTGTTCGGCAGAAATCTCTTGCTGCAGAACTACCTTGCCAGTTTTAAAGTCACAAGATTTGTTGGGGCCAGTATTGTTTTCGCATACATAGCGCATGCCATCTTCATAGACTGCACCCGAACATTTTGGACAAACACCCAATGCAAGCCGACCCGTGAAATCAATTGCCTCGGTTTCCTCTTCTTGGGTATTTCCAAAGTCAAACTCAAGCTTAAAGCCCGCATTCGGATAGTCGGCATCATCTTCTGGAATTTCAGATAATTTGATGATGGCAGCAAAAGGGCGACCCATTTTGCTGCGGAATCCTTGTAGTGGACCAATCGTTTTTTCACGCAACAATTCTTCTACTTCAGGATATTCAAAGGCGCGCCCACCAGGGGTCTTGCTAATCGTAAAGCCACATTTTTCACAGGCAAAGCGGCGATAGTTTTCTTTGACAGAGCCCTTGCAGTGTGGGCAAGGCGTAGACATCGTTGCGTAGTCACCAGGAATGGTGTCACTGTCGTATTCCTTGGCGCGCTTGACGATGCGCTGAGTCATCTGTGCAATCTCTTGCATAAACGTATCGCGATTCATCTTACCTTGCTCAATCAAGGACAGTTTATTTTCCCAATTGCCGGTGAGATCAGGGCGCGTGAGCTCTTCGACATCCAAGCCACGTAGCAATGTCATTAACTGAAAGGCTTTGGCGGTTGGAATCAGTTCACGCGCTTCACGAACCATATATCTTTCTGCTAGCAAGCCTTCAATGATTGCTGCGCGAGTAGCTGGAGTTCCTAAACCTTTTTCTGCCATCGCCTCACGCATCTCATCATCATCGACCCACTTGCCTGCGCTTTCCATTGCTGAGAGCAAGGTTGCTTCGGTGTAGCGCGCTGGAGGTTTGGTTTTTAATGGCACTGCAGCGATTACTTCCGTTTGTACGGTTTCACCTTCTTGAACAGGAACCAGCTCGTCATCCGCCTGATTGGATCTGCCATAGACGGTTAGCCAGCCCGGATTGACAAGGACACGCCCTTCAGTTTTAAAGTGGTGTCCAGAGGCTTCGGTGATGCGAGTAGTAACGCGGAATTCGGCAGCTGGATAAAAGACCGCCAAGAAGCGCCGCACCACCAAGTCATATAGCTTGAATTCAGGCTCAGTGAGAGTCTTTGGTGTTTCAAGTGTAGGAATAATCGCAAAGTGATCAGAAATTTTTGAATTATCAAAAATGCGCTTATTTGGCTTAATCCACCCATAACCCGCCTTAGCTTTTGGATCCTTCGGGTCGCCTTGAAGAATCTGTTTAGCAAAGGAGCGATATTCTTGTGAATGCGCAGCCAGGTTTTCCATGGTTTGCTTCACGGTATCTAAATAATCCTCTGGCAATGCTTTTGCATCGGTACGCGGATAGGTCAACACTTTGTGGCGCTCATAGAGGGCTTGTGCCAAACCTAAAGTATTTTTTGCAGAGAAACCAAAACGGGCATTCGCTTCGCGTTGCAAACTGGTTAAGTCAAATAGTTGCGGCGCTAACTGGGTGGCGGGCTTAGCTTCTTCCGCTACGGTTGCCTTTTTGTCGCGACAAGCGGCAACAATACTTTGTGCAGCAGCTTCGCTCCAGAGGCGATTTTCACGTGCGTCAGGCTCAGCCGCATCCTTTTTAAATTTAGGATCAAACCAGCGCCCTTCATAAATCCCAGCCGCAGCAATAAATTCTGCCTTTACTTCCCAGTAATCTTTTGAAACAAATTTGCGAATCAGCTCTTCGCGCTCAACCACAATCGAGAGAGTGGGAGTTTGTACGCGTCCCACTGTAGTTAAGAAAAAGCCACCGCTCTTGCTATTAAAGGCTGTCATGGCGCGAGTGCCATTAATGCCTACAAGCCAGTCTGCCTCAGAGCGACAACGCGCTGCATCAGCTAGGGGTTGCATTTCAACATCAGAGCGAAGCTTTGCAAAGCCATCTCGAATCGCTGCTGGCGTCATTGATTGCAGCCAGAGTCTTTGGATAGATTGCGATGCTTTGGCATGTTGTGCAATCAATCGAAAAATTAATTCACCTTCACGCCCCGCGTCACAGGCATTAATTAATGAAGTAACGTCTTTACGCTTAATCAGCCTTTGGAGAACCTTGAGACGCGATTCGGTTTTCGCGATAGGACGCAAATCAAAGTAAGGGGGCACTACTGGTAAGTTGGCAAAAGACCACTTACCGCGTTTAACCTCAAACTCTTCGGGGGCAGCTATTTCTAATAGGTGGCCAACGGCAGAAGAAATGACAAAGTCGTCGCTTTCAAAATAATCCTCATGCTTTGTAAACCCGCCTAGTGCTTTGGCGATGTCATTGGCAACCGAGGGTTTCTCGGCAATGATCAATGTCTTAGGATGATCCACGGTTGAGGTTTTGGAGCTGCTTTTGGTAGATGCTTTAGCCACGCGTTTGCCTAAATTTGAGTCTGAAATGATGTTTTTAATAGCGAAAAAGTAGACCAATTTAAACTATTTAGGGCTTTGGTCCGCTGCTTACCCCTTTTTTATTATTAACCGATAAATTGAGAAAAGTCCAAAAAAGCGGCATTTCGACCCTTTGCCACCCCTTAGTTTTAAAAGGGATTTACTTAAAAACTCCTTTTAAAGTACTTTAAATAGGGTTTTTCCTAAAAATTGAGCTCTTCCAGCACATCCTTTGGGGTACACACCAGTTTGGCTCCTTGCTGGATTAGCTTGTGGCAACCGCTGGAAAGAGGGCTATTAATATTGCCTGGAAGGGCAAAAACCTCTCTTCCCAGGTCAGCAGCAAAGCGTGCAGTGATGAGTGAGCCAGAATTTTCTGCGGCTTCTATGACCACTATGCCCAATGCTAGGGCTGCAATGAGGCGATTTCGCTTGGGAAAGTGGAAACGTCGAGGGCCGACTCCCAGTGGGAGTTCTGAAATCAGCGCCCCATGCTCACGGATGGCTCGCGCAAGTCCCATATGTTCCCTGGGGTAAGTGTTATCGAGGCCCGTCCCACAAACCGCTAATGTGAAATGCCCTTTGCCAAGCGCAATAGTGGCTTGGTGCGCTGCCCCATCTATGCCCCTAGCAAGGCCTGAGACGACCAGTAGGCCCGCCTTTGAAAGCGCTTGTGCAAAGACGGCGGCATTTCGTAATCCGCCGCTGCTGGCCGTACGTGAGCCAACAATTGCAATCATGGGCATATGTAATAGGCGAGCATCCCCATGGATGAAGAGCTGGCTCGGGGGATCATATAGGTCATTCAGGCGGCTGGGATATTGACTATCGTCCCGCTGGATTTGTAGGATGGGGTTGGGCGATATGTTTTGCATAGAATTAATTTTGACTTTTAGAAAAATTGCCACAATCAGCACGAGCTGATTAGTCTGTTGGATAATTCCCACATGGCTTCATTAACCGTCCTTTGCTATCCCGACCCGCGCTTACACAAAGTTGCTAAACCAGTGACGCAAGTAGACGCACGCATCAAAAAAATTGTGGCTGATATGGCCGACACAATGTATGAGGCGCCAGGCGTTGGTTTAGCCGCGACCCAGGTTGATATTCATGAGCGCATTGTGGTGATTGATGTGTCTGATGAACAAAATGAATTGATGGTGTTTATTAATCCAGAAATTATTTGGGTCAGCTCTGAAACAAAATCGTGGCGTGAAGGATGCCTTTCTGTTCCGGAGTTTTACGATGAGGTGGAGAGGCCTGACCAAGTCAAGGTGCGAGCTTTGGATATCAATGGCAAAGCATTTGAGATTGAGGCCGATGGCCTTTTAGCGGTGTGTTTACAACATGAGCTAGATCATCTTCAGGGAAAAGTATTTGTTGAATATTTATCCATGCTCAAGCGCACACGTATTTCACAAAAGTTAAAAAAGCGCGCCAAAGAATTATTGGACGAGCGCTAAGCGCCCCATGAAAATTGTCTTTGCTGGAACTCCACAGTTTGCTGCGCAAGCAATGCGCGCCATTCATGATGCTGGCCATGAAATTGTGCTTGCTTTAACGCAGCCCGACCGTCGCGCTGGCAGGGGCATGCATTTGCAGGCTAGCCCTGTAAAGGAATTTGCACTTGAAAAGAACATCCCCGTATTACAGCCCCAAACCTTGAGGCGTAATAGCCCTGACGCACAAAAACAAGCAGAAGCGGAGTCTGCTTATCAACAGTTATCGGCAATAGACTTTGATGCGATGGTGGTCGTTGCTTATGGCTTGATTTTGCCGCAAGAGATTTTAGATATCACCCAGCGACCTAAGCGGTATGGAAGCTTTAATATTCATGCTTCTTTGTTGCCTCGGTGGCGAGGTGCGGCACCTATTCAGCGAGCGATTGAGGCGGGAGATCTAAAAACGGGAGTGTGCATTATGAAGAT
>CAILON010000318.1 GCA_903835865.1 uncultured beta proteobacterium | reverse complement strand
TTTTGGAGCAACCATCTAACACTTCGTTGCTCCAAAGCTCTTTATCAGCAAGGAAGCGTTACTTTAAGTAACACTGACTTTTCTGAACGGCAGCTAACGACCTTGATTTCAGCCGGTCGCAGATTACAAAAAAATTTGCTCAAAGCAGACTTGTGGTCTAGAAATTTGAGTAACTTAAGCAATTATCACCGGTAGACCCATGTACATTATTCGTATGATAGACCACGTTTTTCACTACAGGAGAATATAAAAAACATTAGTGGCCTAGAACAGCACAGTCAATCTAAGCGTTCCCGCCCAAGCGCCAGGCAGATTGGGTGCTGCACCTGGAGTCGGAATATAAGTTAGCGTGGGTTGTAGGAAGACTGCATTAGTAACTTGCGCTTGGTAATATGCTTGGTACATCAGCTCTGTCGTTCGCTGAAATATTTTTGGATTCAACCATGACAGGGCCACGCCTGCACCAATGGAATCATTAGATCGTCCATTGACTAGACCAAATACTGTCAAGCCGCCGCCGACGTATTGTTTAATAGGTAAGGTTTCGGCATTGTTGATGCCGTATTGGTAAAACATGGAAGCTGATGGATGACCAGTTGATTGGGGTTTATCAGCAGAAGCCTTAGAATCCGCCGCATAGTTCGCACCAGACCAGACTCTCTGTGTCCCGAAGGCATAGACTCCACGAGTGCCGTTCTGTTGTGCATTTCCTGGGCCAGTCAATACGCCAGTTTGATTCCATGCACCTGCCGCGAACTGTCCAGGGTGCTTACCTTCGCCTATTAGCCAATTTGTTCCTGCCTCGGCAATATTAAATCGGTATCCATTAATGGATGGCGCGGCTGTACCAGTTTGCACACCATTTGCAAGGTTCCCATCGTAAGACCCTGCATTCAAGTACACCTCTTTGTTCGGCGTGAAATTCACTGTGACGCCCACTGCTGAGTTGTAGTAGCCGGGCAACGCGCCAAGCAAGCTTGGATTCACAAAAAGTGGCGTGAAGAGCAGACCGCTGATAGAGGGGATATTTTCCGCAGAATCATTTAACGTTAGCGAGCGCGACACATTATTGAAGTCTAGTGTCGGGGTCATTTTCCCCAGCCTGACCTGCAGAACATCATGAATAATTTCCTGCAGATACCAAGCCTGATACAGCTCGTTGCGCTGGAAAGGTAAGTTACCGACAATACCGTTATAACCTTGGACACTACCGGCTTCACCATTGGTATTTTGACCGTAAAACTGAAGGTACTGGAGGCCAAACGATGCGCCACGCCAATCCCAACTTTTTTGGGCATCGAGTTTCAAGCCGAGAATAAGTGCACTATTTGAACTCCAAGCTCCAGGCTGAGCCCCGCCAGAAAAGAGTTTATTGGTATCTGCGAGATAAACCCCACCCAACGTTACCCCAGAATTTTCAGGAATACCAAGAGCTCGCCCTAGCCAGCCTGTACCTGCATTAAATGTAGTCGCTGCCGGGTTCCCGCTTACCGCCTGATTAAAATCTGCGTAATCTACCGCAGTGAGCGGACTGGTCGATTCCACAGCATGTGCGGCAGAAACCAATAGAAACGCGCCAATCACTATCCCCCGCAGGAAAATGCTCAAGTTGCTAACCTACTAGATAAAATTATCCATTTCCCAATAGTAAAAATCATTGAGCAAGATTGTTCATTAAAAGTATGTCGATAAAATCAGTAACGGATATGATTTAAACAATCCTACCCTCATTACTGGTATCAGGCCTGCGGGATGTAGTCATACATGTAAATACCGGCCGAGCAGCTTGCACCAGGACAAGCAGTACCGCCCTGGGTTGTGAAGAAGAGTGCCTGAAAGAGCTTGAAATCTGAGAAGTATGCTCCCCAAGTTCCAAAGCTATTTTCATCGCCGCATGAGGCAGATGAGTTATATGCCGAAGCCAAATAAGAACATTGTTGGGCACTTGGAGTAGTTGGATCGGTACAAAGCGTGTGACTACTTATGGGAGGTTGCAGCTTATTAAAATCTGAATAAGACTGAACTGGTCCGGCATATTGGGTTGAGAATAAATACACTACATTGCCAGATAAAGATGCCCCAGGCGTTGTTCCATAGTAAGCCGCTGTAGGCGTTAATTTAGATATGGTCGTCCACACATAATTTATGGCCTGCATCACTTGGACGTAATTCGGTTTCAAAGTATCCACATTGCTTACATATTCAGAATTACATCCAAAAGAACTTGAACCGCTACTTAATGCGCACTGATAGATATTTGCCCCAACAACAGGGATGACAGGCCCAGCTTTTGGATCAGTTGCATATTGGGTGCCAGGAAAAAACTTTTTGTAAGATCCATTCTCGCTGGGATATGCACTGCTATAGTCATAAGCACATAAAATATCCTGACATACAGGGGGTATAGGGGGGTGAGGAATGGGGGTGCTTGTACCAATATAGCAATTGGTTTGCGCTGTGTTGCTGGAATAACTATTATTTACATCCTTATCTATATAGCCAAAAACCGGAAACACATAAGTCATTTTTCCTGCAAGCTTATTATTCGAGTTAAAGTCCGCCAAAAGAGAGGGTTGCGATCCTGATTTAATGAACCCGTAGTAGTAATCCGAAGCTACGCTGTAATTCCAAACACCATCACCGGTCGCCGCATCAGCCATAGGTAATGGGAGCGCTCCAAAGACCTTGCCCGCACTAGATTCTCCACCTGCGCTACCTTGGCCACTATCTCCACATGCAATCAGCAGTGCAGTAATAAATACCATTAAAAGGTATCTAAGAATCTTTTTCATAGTGACCATAAAAACGCCAATTTCTGCAACGCCTTCAGATGGATCAAAGATCTATCTGGCTAGCATTGGCAAGCGCATCGCAGGCTAAGGCTCTAGTATTTCGCACCCTTGCCATCCTTGTAGACCACCGCGTTGTACTGCTTCCACCATGCACGTCCAAGACCCGACTCCGCTTGGCAACCAGGCCATTGTCGCTTTTGGATTGGCAGTGCAAGCGACTCGCGGATTGGTTCATCTTTGAATCCTCCATACTTCATGGCATCCGAATAATCGGACGCGTAGACAATGCGCTTGACGTTCGCCCAAGCCATGGTTGAGTAGCACATCGGGCACGGCGCTCCTGAAGTGTATAAAGTCGCACCCTCAAGATCCTTAAGGCCATGCCCGTGGTCGTGCGTCGCCTGCCGCACGGCGTTCATCTCGCCGTGGCGAGACGGGTCGCCCTCCTTGAGTACAGTGTTCCATCCTTCACCGAGAATATTGCCATCTTTGACAAGCACTGCGCCAAAAAGTCCGCCGTCAGGTGTGTGGCCGTGCATCGCTTGCTCCGGATTGTGCGATGCAAGTTTAATTGCGCGCATAAGGAATTTTCTATCGATCTCGGTCTGCTCTTTGGAAGCGCTCGCGACACATTGGGTGTTTCCTTCTGATCCTTCCCCAGGGATGACAGCGAAAGCCTTGGGTGGTGCGTTGGGCGCTTCATCTACCCATTTTTGCGTTTCCGCAGGGCTATATCCGTTAAAGTTTTTTACTTGTCGCGTATCCTTATGCCTCTTATCACTCGAGGGCCGATCATCCGTTGATGCTACCGCCTGAGTGGAGGTCATGCAGGTCATAACGATACAGGTGATTAAAAAATATTTTTGAAATTTCATGGTTTACATACCTCGCGCGAAAGATTAACGAAGCCAACTAAATTTATTGTTTAACATGTGTATATGAATATGGACAAAACAAAATATCTCCATTCGTTTTAGATCCCTCCACCCATATCTCCACACACAACAAGCAGTGCTCAAATAAATGCAATGAAAAGGTATCTATAAATATTCTTCATGGTGATCATAA
>CAILON010000317.1 GCA_903835865.1 uncultured beta proteobacterium | reverse complement strand
TGCACACCCTCTTCCAATAGCTCAGGATCGGGCTCCTGCTCTTCAGCGTTCATTGCCTTTACAGTCACACCGCTCTCAATGTCTTGAAGCTGCTGTTGGTGACTAAGGTGCGCCTGGTCCCAGGAAATCTGAAAATCTTCAATACTAAAAGCGTCTTGCGCTTGATCACTACTCGTGGCAATACTCCGCCCTTTCGCTTTGCCACTCACAATTCCATCGGGAATCTCAACAATAGGTAATTCGCCCAACTGAGCTCTTGCATACCAAGATTTTTGATCAAGACCAACTGGATTATTGACGCTGGGCTCTTTTGCTACTCCACTGATCCACAGACCTTGTTTAGCGCGGGTCATAGCAACATAAAGTAAATTCCAGTTTTCATTTTGACTAATTAACTCTTCGTCATCCCGAATATGAGTGCGGGGTGTAGTTAAGCTTGCCTTGGTATACATCGATAAATGGGATGGACTCGAATCGCTAGGTGACCACTCCAAAAGAACTCCTGAATGATCAGTACTGCCAACCGTATGATTTGCATCCAAAATAATGACAAAGGGCGACTCCAGACCCTTTGCTCCATGAATGGTCATCAGGCGGACGCGCTTGTGTCGATCCTCCTCTGACATTTCACTATCTTCATCGAGCTCAGTAAGCCCCGTCTCAGCCTCAATCTCCACATCACCCTCATCTGGAGTTTCATCATCATCGCCACGACGCATCGCATTGATTTCTGCAATAAATCGACTCAGGCTTGGATAGCGTCCGCCATCTTGATTTAAGGACAATTCTAAAAATGCATCTAAATTCGCGACTACTTGCGCACGCGCTAAGGGCTGAGCACTGCTTGCATAGCAAAAACGCAAATTACTCTCTTGATAAATCTGATCAAGCAGGTCATGTACAGGCAAGCGCTCTCCTAAAACACGCCAATGCTCTAGAAAGCGCGCTGCCTTTTGAGCTGACGCATCTTGACTATCATGCAAAGCATCCCACCACGACTGATATTGATTGGCTGCCTTAGTAATACTCAGACCTTGCATTTGCTGATCTGTAAAACTAAACATTGGGCTTCTGAGCACCTGCGCCAAAGGCAAATCATGACGTGGTGACAGCAATACGGTCAACAGAGCGATCAAATCATCAATCTCTAAAGTATTTAGCAAGCCACCTAGTCTCGAGCTGTCATATGCAAGCTCAGCCTCACGCAAAGCCCTTTCAAACTGCGGTAAATATTTTCGGCGCTTGACTAGTAATAGAAAGTCGCTCTCCCTTGCCTGGCGCCAGATCATGCGCCCATCCTGCTCATCCATGACTTGGCGCGAGGCCATGACATGGTGAATGAGTTTACTAATCTCCTGACCTTCCACATAACGTTGTGTAGCGGCAACCGTATGATTGATATCGGTAATTGCCTCATCGAAAGCATTGCCAACTCGCGGCAGTAACTCCTCTTTCACATAAGGAACCAGCGGTAATAAACCGACTTCACCCTCTTTTGAATAGAGCTCATCAGGCAAACCCTCTTTCAAAGCTTTCCATAACGTCTCTTGTTCGTTGAACTCATACGTTGGCGGCAATTGCGACCGGGTAAAAGTAGCGTTCACCGCAGAATTAATATTAGGGGCATTGCGACGAGTTGTATCTTGATGGAGATCTTCTGCCTGCATTTGGGTTTTCAAGAATTCTTTTGCGCTAGCAAATAAGCGTGGATCTGCTCTACGGAAACGATAAATGGATTGTTTTGGGTCACCAACAATGAAAACGCTAGGCTTATTCCCATCTTGACCATACCCCTCAAGCCATGAGCGCAAAATTTGCCACTGCAATGGATTGGTATCTTGAAACTCATCAATTAAGATGTGCTTATATTTAGCATCAAGTCGGGCTTGTAAATAAGCTGCATTAGCAGAGCTAGCCATCAACTTACTCACACCAATTTCTAGATCATCAAAATCTCGCACTCGCATCGCTTCTTTAGCCGCGGCAGCGTGATCCAGCATGCGGCTGCTCATTGCAAACCAGGCTCGATTTAAGGCTTCAATATCTCTTTCAGCTTGCCATGCTAAATACTCAATAAAAACCTCTGCCCATGCTTGCTTATAAGCAATATGATCTTGCTCTAAATGACTCAAGCCCTCGCTCTTAAGGTAGGTCTTCACGGCCCCTAGGGCTTTATTGTTATTTGCCCGAGACTCACCATCCCCATTTAAGAATACCAACTGCAAAGTGGAGGCTGCCTCCATCACATCGCCACCACGCTGCATGCACTTAAGAGTAGTCACTAGACGAGGCAATAAATCTGTCTCCTGCGTACTGCTGTGTGCAAAACAGCGGATCAGAAACTCAAAGTCAGCTCTCGCCGTGGGTGCGTTCCACATGCTTAGCAATGGATTTTCCAGTTCCCATCTTGGTAAAAACTGTCTGAAGTGTTCAATAGGCGTAATGCCTTTTGCTTTGCAAGCATCGACAAAAAAGGTCCAGGCTCCACGTTGCTTCATCAGGCCATAGTTACCCATTAAGAATTTTTGAGTATTGCTAGCGCCCAACTGATTTAAGAGAATGTCATAGTGCTCTTTTAGATCTAATGGCAGATCGCCCCACCAATCATCCAAGCACTCCTCTAGGAGCCTCTTACTATCCTCGCGCAGACTAAAGCCAGGCTGAACATCAGCAGAGATAGGTGCAGCGTTGAGCAATCTTCCAAACCAACCATGAAAAGTGTCGATCACGATTGACTGCGGGTTAGATAGCACCTTGGCATAGAGCAACTTGGCTTGGGGCAACAATGCATTTGCCTCGCTAGCGTCAAGCCCTCTTTTACTCAATTCTTTACGAAGCTCATCATCATCCATAACTGAGAATTGCTCTAGCAAGCCATAAAGTCGATCTCGCATTTCTTGCGCGGCTTTGCGAGTAAAGGTGAGCGCCAAAATTTCTTGCGGTTTAGCCCCGGCAAGTAAGAGGCGAATCATGCGGGCAACCAGTAACCAGGTTTTGCCGCTACCCGCACACGCAGAAACAATGACTGAGCGATGGGGATCGCAGGCGATGGCATTATCAAACTCCTTTTTCACCACATCCCCTTTCTGCAAATACCTCTTGCCTCACAGTATTGGCATACCCCATCCGGGGCAAACGCTTGTAACTCCTTGCCGGACCAAAGATTTTGCATATCTTCAACTAGTTGCTTTGAGAAAGCGGGCATTAATTCTGAAACGTCTTCGACCTCTAGCGATCTGAGAAGCTTGTTATCTTTTTTAAGGTCTGTCTTAAGGGAAACCCAGCGGGCCTGTTTCACCGCATGCCCTTGGAGATGGGCGCTCGCTGGATTCTCATTAACAGCACGGGCATACATGAGTAACTGCGGATCATCCAAAAGATGTTCAGCGCGTTTTTTTATCTTTGTCATCGGCTGATTTTTGTAATCAATCACTTCTGCCGGCTGCTCGCCATTGAGGTTGATATCAAAACGATCGGCGCGCCCCTCGATAAGAATGACTCGATCTACTCCATCCGCATCCGCAAAGTGAAGATTGAATCCCACCTTATGTTCAGCATTGTGATAGCGCCATCCCTCAGCTTCTCTTTGAATCTGCCAATCTACAAAGCTGGGGATTTGCTTTTGCCAATCACGTAATGTGCCCAATACTCTGCTATCACCCTCAATCAAGCGCTTGAATTCTTTTTCGGAAATACTCGATAGCTGTTGCTCCATCCAAAGGCGGCGCTGACTTAGATCATCTGCAATGCGTGAATCTGCTTTTTGCTCTTCTGTCTTAAGCGCTTGATAAAAATTACGCAGGAGTGCATGCAGCGTTTGCCCCGCTAATGACGCATCAAACCCATCATCAAATTCCTTTGCCTCACGCAAGCCCAACAAACTACGTACATAGTATTTATAAGGACAATCTCTCAGCGCCTTATAGGCACTTGGACTCATCGATATGGGCATCGGTAAATCCCGATCCAGGGATGTTTTGGCCATCGTGAGCGGTTTAGATTTACCTTCATGCATTTCAGGCTGATAAACCACCGTCTTCCACTGGGGCAATTGCATTTGCAATCGCTGTATCCATGCAGAGGGCCTCAGCGGCTCCCCACTCTTGCTCTTACTTTGCCAAAGTAAATCCACCATTGAACGCGAAGCCAATAACTGCGAGAAATCTCTTGCTTGCTGAACGTATTGGGCTGTAATAGTAGATGCCTTTAGCAAACGATTTAACGCATCCGAGAAAAATAGGGGTGGTTCAGAAAATGCCGGGAGCTGCTGCTCATCACACCCTACCATCACCACTGCATCAAATATTCTTAATCTCGTTGAACTCAATGGCAAGATACTTAGGATTGCTTGCGCCTCTTTTCCAAGCTCCTCAAAGGAGGACTCTTCCATCACACTTTTAATCAGACTGATCCATTCGGGTAAGTGCATGTTGACAGCCTGGTAATGGCTTGCACTTAAATCAAAGGTTTTAATCACCTCTAATAATTGTTTACCAGCAGAATCTTTCTCTAAAGCCTGTGACATCCCCATATCCTGCAAGTTCTTTTGCAATAAGGCGTAGGCACTAGAGCAGCTCAGATCCATCGCTTGCCAAGCATAGTGACGCTCTCTGACAAATTGCAGCAACTTTAATAAGGCCTCATTAGGGGCGCTGTCATTATTGACGGCATATGCATTAGCGCGCTCAACCGCCATGTAAAAGGTTTCCCAACCAGACTTGGCTTGACTAGCAATTAAGATATCTTCTAATTGCACTACCAAGCCATTGCAAACTTCTGGAGGCTTTTGAATGCAGCCGGAAATATTGAGATATGGGTTTTGCAAAAACTCCAATAGCGTATTAGCGCTTGGCCCCTCCTTAGGTGCGCGGATCAGCTCTAACCAACTACTCAGTGCCGCAGCTGCCCTAGTGGTGTCCAGCTTCCATCCAGTTTCATCGCGAATATTCAACGCTGGGCCCAAGCGCGTTAATAAAGCTCTGACTCTTCTGGCGGCTAAACGATCTTGAGCCACTAAAGCAATATTCTTTTTACCTGCAATCAAATGTGTTTCGACAGCCTTAGTGGCTGCCCAGGCCAACTCTTCAAAACTTCTTGCTGAAACTAATCGCCAGTCTTGGTAATGAGCCTCTTTAATATTGCTCTGTAGTTGTGCTGATTGGTCTTCACTTAATTCCATCAGCTCACCTGTAGCGCTCTCTCCTATAAGCGCCTCGGACCATAACGAAACTGTTTGCCAATTTAATGTCGCCTCAATGACCGGGGCATATTGCGCATAGTCTATTAAATACTTGCCAATGACCTCATGATCAATTGGCTTAGGGTCTGCAGTCTGCACCCAAATCAAGGGTCTTGGTGCGCCTTGATTGGCTTGAGCTGTACTTAAATGGGATGCCATGGCGTATCGCTTGCGAAACACCGCATCACCTGCTCCACTGAGATAACGCCAAAAAGTGAGCAAGACTTCTGATTCTTGATCCACTACTTTTCTTGCGAGCTCTGGATAAGCTTGTGCAATTGTTTTGTCCAGCATCTCTTGCAATTTTTTCATCAACCCTTCAGAGTCAAGATCATTGCCATCCATTAAATGATTTAACCGATCCCCCAGTTGAGGGGCAATCGCTTCAGACAAAATGTCACACGCATCAATTACCGATTTTGCTAAACCCCATGCTCCGGCATCACTCTCGGCTTTAAACCAAGTTTTCAATTTGGGATGCTTGCGTAAATTGACATAGACTGAGATCCAACGCTCTAAGTCCGATTGCTTTTTTGGAAACTTCCAGGCGTTTGGCGCAGCCTCTAGCCAATCCGTAAAGCTGATGACTTGCGGCAAGAAAGCTATCTGATCGGGTAGATTTTTTGGTCGCGTCTCTTCGAGCATTGCCCTTAGACCAATAAGTGGCCCTGCCGTACTAAGCACCACTAAGGGGCGTTGATTGGTTTGCACTGCACAATTCCAAATTCCATCGGCCAAGACTCTTAATACGTCGGCATTGGGTGCAACAGCCCATGAATACGGGTGCTCTTGCTTGGAAATAGTGGGAAATGCTTCTGACATTACTGACTTTGGTGAACTCTCGTTTTAGGGCTTATTTTGAATTTTCGGCACAATCTTTCGCTTATTGCTAATATAAGCGTTGTAACGCCATAACTAAATAAGTCTAAATAAGGAATTTTCATGAGTGCCGGCATTAAATATGTAACTGACGCCTCTTTCGAACAAGACGTCCTCAAATCCGATAAACCTGTTTTGCTCGACTTTTGGGCTGAATGGTGTGGTCCTTGCAAAATGATTGGCCCAATCCTGGAAGAGCTTTCCGGTGAATATGGCGACAAAATACAGATTGCCAAAATGAATGTGGATGAGAACCAAGGCGTTCCTGCCCAGTTCAATATTCGTGGCATTCCTACGCTAATCCTCTTTAAGAACGGCACTGTTGCCGCTCAAAAAGTAGGCGCTTTGGCTAAATCTCAGTTGACTGCTTTTATTGATAGTCATCTGTAAATAGTCTTACACCACAGGTTCACTAGCTGAGCCTGTGGTTTTTACCGCCTTAAACGCTTGTATGGCCCAATTTATGGTGTAGTATTATCCAAACGCACTTATCAGTGCTCCGATTTTCAGCAACTTACCTCCCCCTTCTTTTAGCAAAACTCCACAATTCTGTTTGTCCATATCTGCCTGATTCTCATCAGGGCAGCCATACCTCAAAACACATTAATCATCCCCCTTTAATTAACACCCGAGAACCACATGCAATTAACTGAACTCAAAGTCCTCCACGTATCCGCTCTGCTTGAAATGGCAGCTAGCTTGGAGATTGAAAATACCCAACGGATGCGCAAACAAGAATTGATGTTTGCCATTCTGAAGAAACGTGCCAAGGCCGGTGAAATGGTTTTTGGTGACGGCACCTTAGAGGTATTGCCTGATGGCTTTGGCTTCTTACGTTCTCCTGAAGCCTCTTACATGGCTTCCCCAGATGACATCTATATTTCTCCTGCGCAAATTCGTCGCTTTAACTTACATACTGGCGATAGCGTAGAAGGTGAAGTACGTACACCAAAAGATGGTGAGCGTTATTTTGCTTTAGTCAAAGTAGACAAGATCAACGGTTTGGCTCCAGAAGCCCTGAAGAACCGCATCATGTTCGAGAACTTAACGCCATTGCACCCTAATCGCGTGATCTCACTTGAGCGTGATATCAAGGCAGAAGAAAACTTAACCGGCCGCATCATCGACATGATCTCTCCAATTGGCTTTGGCCAACGGGGTTTGATTGTGTCCTCACCGAAGTCCGGTAAGACCGTCATGATGCAGCACATTGCTCATGCAATCGCCGCCAATAATCCTGATGCAATCTTGATTGTTCTTCTAGTTGATGAACGTCCTGAGGAAGTCACTGAAATGCAGCGCTCCGTTCGCGGTGAAGTCGTTGCCTCGACTTTTGATGAGCCAGCAGTACGTCACGTTCAAGTGGCCGAGATGGTGATTGAAAAAGCAAAACGCTTAGTAGAGATGGGTAAAGATGTGATCATCTTGCTTGACTCCATTACCCGCCTTGCACGTGCATACAACACCGTTATTCCTTCATCAGGAAAAGTACTTTCTGGTGGTGTGGATGCAAATGCCTTGCAACGCCCAAAACGCTTCTTCGGTGCAGCACGTAATATTGAAGAAGGTGGTTCTTTGACCATCATTGCTACTGCCCTGATTGAAACGGGTAGCCGCATGGACGATCTCATTTATGAGGAGTTCAAAGGTACT
>CAILON010000316.1 GCA_903835865.1 uncultured beta proteobacterium | reverse complement strand
TAAGGAGTAATATATTGCCACGCAACAACCCCTTAAGGTTCTGAGATGTCCATTAGTAATCCTGAATTTTCAAGTTCAACACTTTTAAAGCCAGTCGAGGTTCATGGTTCTGGCGGTGGACAGAAAAAAAGTTTAGCCGTAATGATGATGGCTGCGATTGGGGTGGTCTTTGGTGACATTGGAACAAGTCCACTTTACGCTCTAAAAGAGTGTTTCGACCCTCATCACGGTATTGCATATACCCCTGAAGCGCTCTTTGGTGTTATCTCCATGATGATCTGGGCCCTGATTCTGGTAGTTACATTTAAATATGTACTGTTTGTGATGCGCGCAGACAATAAGGGAGAAGGCGGCGTACTTTCTTTAATGGCCTTAGCGTTACGTGCATTCGACAGCAAATCCAAGAGCTATTTCTTCTTCATGATCATGGGAATGCTAGGCGCTTGCATGCTACTGGGTGAATCAGTCATCACTCCTGCAATTTCAGTGTTATCTGCTGTGGAGGGTATTGAAATTGCTGCTCCAGGTTTGCATAAATTTATCATCCCAATTTCTCTTATTATTCTGGTCGCCTTATTTTTGATTCAAAAATACGGCACTGCTGCAGTAGGTAATTTATTTGGACCAATCACGCTTGCCTGGTTTCTGACTCTTGCTGCGCTGGGTATTTGGAATATAGGCGATGCCCCACAAATTATTGCTTCATTTAATCCGCTTTATGCAATCGATTTCGTGGTGCAACATCCGACGACGGCATATATTGTGATGGGAGCGGTGGTATTGGTCGTTACCGGTGTTGAGGCTCTTTACTTAGATATGGGCCATTTTGGACGTACGCCGGTTCGCTATGCATGGCTGCTAGTTGTGCTCCCAAGTTTATTAATTAACTATCTAGGGCAGGGGGCATTGGTATTGTCCAACCCCGAGGCGATTAAAAACCCATTTTATTTGATGGTTCCTGAGTGGGCTTTATGGCCTACAGTTGCATTGGCAACCGCTGCGACAGTAATTGCTTCACAAGCAGTTATTTCAGGCGCTTACTCATTGGTAAGCCAGGCAATATTATTGGGATTCATGCCCCGCATGAGTATTTTGCACACATCGGATTCTGAGCAGGGTCAGATCTACATCCCTATGGTGAATTGGGCATTGCTCTTTATGGTGGTTGTAACGATTATTGAATTTAGAGAGTCAGTCAATTTAGCTGCAGCGTACGGAATTTCGGTCACCTCGACCATGTTAATCACAACCATCTTGTTGGCAGTGGTCATGCGCCGCGAGTGGAAGATGAATATCGTTTTGGTGACATTAATTACAGTAGCCTTTTTCTTTGTTGACCTTGCCTTCTGGACTGCCAATCTTATTAAGATTAAAGATGGTGGCTGGTATCCATTAGCTCTTGGATTGCTGTGCTTCACCTGTCTTATTACCTGGTATCGCGGACGTCAGATTTTGCGTGAGCGCGCAATGGAGCAGGGTATTAAGCTCAGTAGCTTTATTGAGGGACTGCTTGCGCACCCACCCCATCGCGTTGAAGGTACAGCTGTTTTCTTAACGGCACACGTCGACTATTTACCAGTTTCTTTTTTACACAATCTAAAACACAACCATGTACTTCATGAAAGAGTATTTTTCTTAAAGGTCAGCATTTGGGATGTGCCCTATATCAATGATGATGAACGCATAACCCTTAAGGATTTAGGAAGCAATATTTACGTCGTTAGAGCGATTTATGGTTTCAAAGAAACTCCTGATATGGGCTCTATCATTCACCTTATTGAGCATCACTTTAATATGCACTTTGACATGATGAATACTTCTTTCTTCTTATCACGCGACACGATTGTGCCTTCTCCAATTCCAGGTATGGCATTGTGGAGAGAGCGCCTGTTCTGTTGGATGTATCAAAACGCTGGTCGCCAATCTGACTTCTTTAAGATCCCTGCTAATCGTTTAGTGGAACTTGGTGCTAAGGTGGAAATTTGAGAAGAGATCTACCGATGCGATCAAAAGTATTTCTTGGTGCGTTGTTGATCGTTTGTTCAATGAGTGGGGTGGTTCTTGCAACTCCCGCTGAAGAGGCAGAGTTAGAGCAACTCAATAAGATTGAGCAAGAGCTAGAACTTCAGCGTGAATGGGTAAAGTTTCGTTGGAGTAAAGCATCTTCAGCTTGCCATCTCAACTTTTGGGTTAATTATTGCCTTGGTGGCGCTAGAGCAGAGTACCGCAAAGAATTGGATCCCATAAGAGTGCAGGAAGTAGCGGTGCATGAGACACAGCGCAAATTGCGTGAGAGTATCAAAAATCAAGATGATATTAAGCGTGCTGCTGATCGAGCAGCCCCTGAGAAGGCGGCTGAACGCGCTGAAAATCAACGTGAGTACGAGGAGAAGCAAAAGGATGCTGCCGCTCGAGCTGCTGATTTAGAGCAACGCCGCAAAGATGCACCCAAGCGTGCACAAGAAAATAAAGCGGGCACTCAACTCGACTAATTTAGTCATTTGAAATTTCATTAGGTAAGCACTTGGCAAAAATTAAAACCATTTATATCTGTCAGTCATGCGGCGGCACATCTGCTAAGTGGCAAGGGCAGTGTCCTTCCTGTCAGGCATGGAACACCTTAGAGGAGGGATTGCCAGAGGTAAGCTCAAACTCTCGGTTTCAGGGCTTAGCTCAATCCTTACCAAGGCAAAAGCTTTCTGCGATTAGCGCTGAAGACTTACCCAGATTTAGTACCGGCGTTGAAGAATTTGATCGTGTACTCGGTGGCGGCTTAGTTCCTGGTGGCGTTGTACTGTTGGGCGGCGATCCAGGTATTGGTAAATCCACTTTGCTTTTACAAGCTCTGGCAGAAATGAGTTCTGCTGGAATGCACGTGCTTTATAGCAGTGGTGAAGAATCTGCTGCACAGATTGCATTGCGCGCTAAAAGAATTGCTTTAGATGCACCACAGTTAGAAGTGCTCGCAGAAATTCAGCTTGAGAAGTTGCTGTCCATTATGGATACGGTCAAGCCTCAGGTATTGGTGGTGGATTCGATTCAAACTTTATATTCCGAGATACTCAGTTCGGCACCTGGATCAGTTGCACAGGTAAGAGAGTGTGCGGCGCAATTAACGAGGGCCGCTAAGTCAAGCGGCATCTGTGTATTGATGGTGGGTCATGTGACTAAGGATGGTCATTTGGCTGGTCCACGAGTCTTAGAGCATATCGTTGACACTGTTCTTTACTTTGAGGGTGATACCCATTCCTCATTTCGTTTAGTCCGCTCAATAAAAAATCGTTTTGGTGCCGTGAACGAGTTGGGCGTATTTGCGATGACTGAAAAGGGTTTGCGGGGCGTTACCAATCCTTCCGCAATCTTTTTATCTCAGCATGAGCAGATGGTTCCGGGTGCTTGCGTACTAGTTACCCAAGAGGGTAGTCGCCCTTTATTGGTAGAGATTCAGGCTCTAGTGGATACCGCACACGTCCCTAATCCACGCCGACTGGCAGTTGGCTTAGAGCAGGCGCGCTTAGCGATGCTCTTGGCAGTATTGCATCGCCATGCTGGCATAGCTTGTTTTGATCAGGATGTATTTCTCAACGCTGTTGGTGGTGTCAAAATTTCTGAGCCAGCGGCAGACTTAGCGGTTCTTCTCGCAATTCAATCTTCGATTCGGAACCGCGCTTTACCAAAAGAGTTGATTGTTTTTGGTGAGGTAGGTTTAGCTGGAGAAATTCGGCCATGTCCTCGTGGACAAGAGCGCTTAAAGGAGGCTGCCAAGCTCGGATTCACAGTGGCTATTATTCCCAAGGCAAATATGCCTAAGACAAAAATTCCGGGATTAAGAGTAATTCCTGTAGAGCGAATTGATCAGGCCATTACTGCAGCAGCTGAACTGAATTAAGATTTAGTGCAGATCTTCTGCCTGAATGAGTAATACCTGCTCTTCACCAGCAGAGACTTCCATCCAAATCACTGGTATTTGAGGAAACGCTTTTTTGAAGTTTTCAAACTCATTACCAATTTCAATCAAGATAGCGCCACGCTCAGAGAGGTAATCAGGCGCCGCAGAAATGATGCGCCTGATTAAATCCATACCATCATCACCGCCCGCTAAAGCAAGGGCAGGTTCGGCGTGATACTCAGCTGGCAATGCATTCATTGAATTAGCATTGACGTATGGAGGATTGCAGATAATGAGATCGAAAAGATTTTCATCGTTGGGCTCTGGAAGGGCATTCCATAAGTCACCATTCAACAATTCAATTTGGGTGCCAAGATTATGTCGATCTACATTGCGGGCAGCTAGCGATAGGGCGGGCATACTAATATCGCAGGCACTCACATGAATATCAGGACACGATAGCGCTAGCAAGATGGCAAGGGATCCATTGCCAGTGCAAAGGTCAAGCACCTTTCCATCCGCCGGCAACCATGGCTCTAGCATGCCCTCTACGATGAGTTCAGCGATCCAAGAGCGTGGCACGATACTTTGTTCGCTACAGAAAAACGGTACACCCATTAACCAAGCTTCACCCAAGATATAGGCAAGCGGTTTACGCGTCAGAATTCTTTCATCTGCAATGAGTAGTGCTTTTTGTAGTTGCTCTGGTGGCAGAATTTGATCTAAATGATCTAGTGCTTCAGTGGGACTTAAATTGAGTTGCTTGCTAGCAATCCACAAAGCTTCGCTTTGCGCATCCACGGCGCCATGGCCGTAATGCAAGTTAGCGCCCTCTAATTTTTGTGCAATTTGTTTAATGCACTCATTTAGAGAAAGGTGTTGTGAAGGCTCGGGATCCATGGTGGGTGAGAAAGGGTTAGCGCTGATTAAGCAACCAACTTCTCAAGGGTTCTGCGATAGATATTTTTCAGTGGCTCAACGTTATCCACAATGACGCACTCATTGATCTTATGGCTTGTGGCGTTGATTGGTCCAAACTCTACAACTTCTTTACAGACTTTGGAGATAAAGCGCCCATCACTAGTGCCGCCAGTAGTAGATAGTTCGGTAATAATTTTCGTTTCTGCTTTGATGGCAGAGCTCAGAGCATCGGCTAGTGCGCCGTTGCCGGTAATGAAGGGGCTAGCACCTAGGTGCCAATCAATTTGAAAATCCAGACCTGCATCGCTGAGGATTTTCTCAACACGCTCACGCAATTGTTCAGGTTTACTCTCAGTAGAGAAGCGAAAGTTAAAGTCTAATGACAACTCACCGGGGATAATGTTGTTTGCTCCGGTTCCAGAATGAATATTCGATATTTGAAAACTGGTTGGCTGAAAATACTCATTACCTTTATCCCACTCTGTCTCCGACAGGATCGCAATAGTGTGGGATGCCAGGTGAATAGGGTTCTTGCCTAAATGAGGGTAGGCAATATGTGCCTGAATACCGTTGATGATGAGCTTGGCTGAGAGGGAGCCGCGACGACCATTCTTGATCATGTCACCAAGTCGATCTACTGAAGTTGGTTCACCAATCAGGCAATAGTCAAGGCGTTGACCTTGTTTCTGGAGGCGCTCACACATGATGACAGTGCCATCGTGAGCAGGACCTTCTTCATCACTTGTGATTAAAAAGGCAATCGAACCTTTGTGATCGGGATGGGTGATGATGAATTCTTCTGTAGCAACTACAAAGCCTGCCAAGGAGGTCTTCATATCAGCAGCGCCGCGACCATAAAGCATTTCATCTCGAATGGTAGGGGTAAAAGGATCGCTATCCCATTTTTCTAGTGGGCCAGTAGGAACAACATCGGTAT
>CAILON010000315.1 GCA_903835865.1 uncultured beta proteobacterium | reverse complement strand
GCCCCGGCAATTGGCTGATTAGCGAGCGGAGAAATGATTTCAAATGAAAAAATAATCTTGTAGGCTAGCACCCCAAACAATATGATTAATAGCGTAACCGGCAGTATGGGCCCATAAGCGTATTGGGTAACGAGGTCTATCATATCTTTGCCTAATTTCACTAGGTTACTCACCTGATAACAGACACTATATCAAGTTGCTGGGATTTATATAGCTAGCCCTAGAGTAATTCCGTAATACAAGCAATTAGCTCAAAGCAGTCAAAGAAGAACTGCAAACCTATAGAACGAAGAACTGTCCTACTTGTAAATTAAGCTCTTTAGCCAATTCAGCACCACTCACCTTCCCTGCTGCGCCTTTAGCTTTGAGGACTTCAATCTGTCCACCATGACAAGCGACAAAGAAAGAATCTAAAGTAATTTGCGTTACCTCGCCTGGCTTGCCTTTAACTGCACCAAAGGTAGCTACGACATGTTTATGGCAATCAAAGATCTGCACCTTCTGCTCACCAAACTTTGTCCAAGCACCAGGCGCAGGATTGCATGCACGGATCTGGTTATAAATTTGGCCAATATGCATTGCCCAATGAATTTGCGCTGCATTGGCATCAAACCAACCTTCGTAATTGGCTTGTGATTCATCTTGAAGAACTTCTTGATGCTTGCCTGCTACTACCAAATCAGCCGCCTCTAATAAAGCTTTGATGCCAACCGGAAACAGGTAATCAAAATAAATCTTGCCTAAGGTGTCATCAGGTCCAATCACCACTTCTTTTTGCAAAATCACTTCACCTTCATCCAAGCCATCAGAAGGACGGAAGATGGTGAGACCAGTCTTTTCTTCACCTAAGGCGATTGCCCAGTTAATTGCACTAGGACCTCGATACTTGGGTAATAAAGAGGGGTGATATTGAATTGTGCCGTGTTTGGGAATCTTGACTAACTCTTGAGGCACAAATTGCAGTACATAAGCCATGACGCAAATATCGGCATTGCTATCAATCATGGCCTGTGAAGCCTCTGGGCCTTTGAGGGAGGCAAATTGCAAGGGGGTGATCCCCTTTGCAATTGCTGTCTCTTTCAGCAGTTCCGGTTTAGTGGATTTCGGATTGTCAGGTGGGCAGAAAACAGCAACGACTTCATCGCCGCGATCTAAAAAAGCTTCTAAAGCTGCCTTGCCAAAATCTGCACTCCCAATCAACGCAACCCGCATCTTAGATTACCTTATCGTGATGCAATTGATTTAACTCATCATTGGTATATCCAAGTTCACTCAATATCTCATTGGTATGTTCACCTAATAAAGGTGATCGAGTGACTTCAGTTGGGCTATCAGACATCTTGATTGGATTACCAACAGTAAGGTACTTGCCACGAATCGGATGATCGACTTCAACCACAGTACCAGTAGCACGGAGTGCTGGCTCTTCAGCGATTTCTTTCATCGACAAAATGGGGCCACAGGGAACGTCGTATTTGTTCAATACCTCCATCACTTCAAACTTGGACATGGTCATAGTCCACTTTTCAATCTCGCCAAAGATCTCCATGAGGTGTGGCAAGCGCGCCATTGGTGATGCAAATTTGACATCAGTAATCCAGTCTTCACGACCGATGACTTTGCAGATCGCTTCCCATACTGGGGCCTGGACCACTACATAGATGTATGAGTTAGGGTCTGTCTCCCAGCCTTTGCACTTCAAAATCCAGCCAGGCTGACCGCCACCAGAGGCATTGCCAGCACGGGGTACAGCCTCACCAAAGTGACCGTTGGGGTACTGTGGATACTCTTTCATGATGCCATTGCGCTCTAAGCGCTGCTGGTCACGTAACTTCACACGACATAAATTTAATACCGCATCTTGCATAGCAGCTAAGACCTTTTGACCACGGCCAGAGTGCGTACGTTGATAGAGCGCTGTCACAATTCCTAAGGCTAGATGTAAGCCAGTACCGCTATCACCAATCTGGGCACCCGTCACCATCGGCGGGCCATCATCAAAACCGGTAGTCGATGCTGAGCCGCCGGCGCATTGCGCTACGTTCTCATACACTTTGCAATCCTCATAAGGCCCAGGGCCAAAGCCCTTAACTGAAGCCAGAATCATCATGGGGTTGAGTTCTTGAATTCGCTCCCAAGAAAAGCCCATGCGATCAAGTGCTCCAGGAGCAAAGTTTTCTACCAAGACATCGCACTCTTTAATGAGGCGCTCTAAAATTTCTTTACCCTTAGGGGTTTTAGTATTAACGGTAATGGAGCGCTTGTTGTGATTGAGCATCGTGAAATACAAGCTATCAGCATCTGGGATGTCGCGCAGCTGACTGCGTGTTGCATCTCCTTCACCCGATTTTTCTACTTTGATGACGTCCGCTCCGAACCAAGCTAACAACTGTGTGCAAGTAGGTCCTGACTGTACGTGGGTAAAGTCGAGAACTTTGATCCCTTCTAATGCTTTTGCCATGATTTAAGTCCTAATAAGAATGAAATTTTGAATTGCTGCAATTTTACCAGCGGGAAATTGCAATAATTAGGGCGCGCCCAGTTATTGGGCACAGAGCCCTGAAAAGCCTTATTAGGCCTAGATGAGGTTAAGACTGAGGGTTTTCAAGTTCAGCAAGACGTTTTTTTAGAGCCCGTTCCTCAGCAAAACGCTCTGTTTCATCACGAATGACTGCTACCACCCCATTTGCCTTCTGATTCTCATCAAATAGCATACCTACAGTAAATGCAATAGATAGAGTGCTGCCATCTTTATGTCTGGCAGGAACCTTTAAAAGAGATGCGCCATAACGAGTAGTGCCGGTCTCCATTGATTTGCTATAGCCCTCATTATGTTTTTGACGTTGACGCTCAGGAACAATCAAATCCAAAGTATTGCCAAGAGCCTCTGCTTCTGAGTAACCAAAAATTCGAGTGGCACCAGGATTCCACAACACAATTTTTTCATGAGCATCAGCCACCACAATGGCATCGCCAATACACTTGACCAATTGATTTAATTCGATATTCGTATTCATATGAATAGTCTACAGAAACTTTGATTGCAAAAAGCAGAATTAAAGAAATAAAAAAGGCGCCCACAAGGGACGCCTTCAAATAACTCTAACAACTTATTATTATTAAACTGCTTTGGCTGTATGCAACTTCGCAATATCGTCAGCACTGTAACCTAAGTCAGCCAACACTTCATCAGTGTGCTCACCCAATACTGGAGATGGCTTCACTTCGATTTCCAAGTCAGAGAACTTGATTGGGCTGCCGATAGTCAAATATTTACCACGTACTTTATGGTCAACTTCAACAATCGAGCCGCTCTTACGCAAGTCAGGTGATGCAGCCAATTCTTTCATGGAGAGAACTGGAGCACATGGGATATCGAACTTACGGAGGATGTCCACAGCTTCGTACT
>CAILON010000314.1 GCA_903835865.1 uncultured beta proteobacterium | reverse complement strand
CAACAAGAAGAGTTCATCAACACAACCAAATCTATCAAAGAAGCATTACAAGTGCTCATGAAAGAAGTTAAATTCTTAGAAGAAAAGCTAGCACAGGGAAGCTAATTCTTTTTATGGGACGTCAAGGGACGGAAAACGCCCCCATTGCATGATAAAAATGCACTAAAAAGAGTCATATTGCGTTTTAATAATATTGACAAATGCGCTACAGTTTGTACTTTGAGATATAAATACCGTTAAAATTTAACCATGCAGCGCAACCAAAATCTAAAATCCCACTTATCTGCTTTAGCTTTTGGTGACCGCTCAACCCATATCGATGAATCTGTTTACGATATGCGCGAGCGATTAAAGTTTATTGTCACTGGGCTTATAGAGTATGAATCCCTCATTGACGATAAATTATTTCGTCATCACTCATCCCTGCTCACTATCAATGGGATGAAAATCGCTGCTACTGCCAGCACCCCCATACGCTCTAAGGTAGGAAAAACAAATAAAACTACCCTCATCCTCCCCCTCTCAGGGCAAGGCGACCTGATTGCAAATGGCCGTACTCTTCAATGGCGCGCCAGCAGTAAAGCAGTTTTTTTACCCAATTGCGGGGGAAGCTCAGAGAGTACAAACCGATCTGTTCTCATGGTCGATCTTGATCCCATCAGACTTGAGAAGGTTGCTCACACCATGCTGGGGGTCAGTCCTGACTCTATATCCTTGATGAATTTAGATATTCCACGAGAAATCGACTTGCAGGTTGGTCGCGTCTCCTTTGAAGCAGTCTTTCGGCAATTGGCCAACTTGCTTGATCAGTTCTCTTTACAGCCAGAATTACTAAATCAATCTGGCATTGATGATGCTTTTTATAGAAACATCGCCATGTTATTGCAGCCAGGCCTGTTTCTAGATGCGTCCACCTCTACGCCGAACCGCAAATATGCTAGGCGCTTACTCGATCGAGTCTGTCAGTATATTCAAGCGCACTTAAATCAACCCATTAACCTCACTGATCTAGAGCGGGTCAGTTGTATGTCTAGGCGTAAATTGCACTACGCCTTCCTTAAGCGTTACAACTGCACACCCATGCAGTGGGTTAGAGCTGAACGCTTGACACTAGTACACAACCAGCTGAACCGTGGCATCCCGGGCGATAAGGTAACTACCATTGCTTTAGACTGCGGCTTTAATAAGCCAGCCGCTTTTGCAGATTACTACAACACACGATTTGGCGAGATGCCATCGGCAACGCTTGCGCGCGCCCAAGCACGCTAATTCCAGTACCCAGCGTTTTGCATTTTTAAGCGCATCCTTGCGCTTTTAAGGTCGCCACCCCTCAAGCCTCCCATCAGAATTAAGGCTAGTTTTTAAAGCTCAATCAAGAATATCTTTTCCTGGATTGATAGCCAATTTCTATTCTGTAAAGCATATTGCCAATTTAATGCATAGGAAAAAATTATCTGGTTTATTGCCGCCCCTAGTCTTTGGAGGGCGCTCTGCAAAAATTGATGACTCTGTAAATGAGATGCAGGATCGTCTTCACAAAGTGATTTCTGGTTTGAAGGAGTGTGAGTCCATTGCCGATCATGGGGTATTTCAACATCAATCCTGCTTGCTCAATATCAACGGCATGAAAATGGTCGCAACAGCAAGCACCCCTGTCAGATTTAAGATCAATCCGAATGAGGACACCACCCTCATGATTCCATTTTACGGGCAAGGAAACTTCATCATTGATGGGCGGCTAATCCATTGGCACTCTGGTGTAAACGCATTATTACTGCCTAATAGCACTGGGAGCGGTGAAAGCGCTTTGCAATCAGTACTCATGCTCGATATTAACCCCCAAAAATTAGAGTCAATTGCGCGCAGCATGCTAGGCATGAACCAACATTCTCAAAATATATTGGATTTACATGCCCCCCGAAAACTCAGTCTGCAGGTTGGTCGATTATCTTTTGAAACGGTTTTTAGGCAATTGGCTAACTTACTAGACCAATTTTCACTGCAGCCAGAATTACTGAATCAAACAGCAATAGATGACAACTTTTATCGTAATTTGATAGTCATGTTACAACCCAAATTATTTCTAGATGAGTTAAGTAGCACCCCAAGCCGAAAATATGCAAGGCGCTTACTCGATCGGGTCTGTGATTACGTGCAAGCCCACTTAAACCAACCCATTACTCTGAGCGCATTAGAGCGTGTAAGCAACATGTCCGCTCGCAACCTGCACTACGCATTTTTAAAACGCTATAACACTACGCCCATGAGATGGGTTCGTACGGAGCGCTTGATGATGGCGAATAACCACCTCAGCAGTGCCCCACCAGGTACTACCGTTACTGCTATCGCCCTTTCCTGTGGATTTACCAAGCCGGCCGCATTTGCTGCTTATTACCAACAGCATTTTGGTGAACTGCCTTCAACCACCTTGGCGCGCGCGCTTGCCCGATAGAGATTACAGAGCAAATCTGCATTATTAGCCTCTCTTTTTCATTTATTAGGTATTACTAAAAATCCATCTTCAACAAAATGAAAGAGATCGTCGTTACTGATCTGGCATAGAAATGAAGCTTCTTATAGGTATTAAGTAAAAGTAGTTTTGCATTTTTTAGACATGTACTGCATTTTTAAGGTCGCTAAAAAGGGTCGTTCTTAAGAAACTGAAGTCCATTTGAAAAATAATGTTTGCCCACTTGGAGAAATAAATTATGGTATCCCCAAAAAAAATTGATTATCGAATTCAGCGTCAATCTGCAAGGCAATGGCGTAGCCTATTGGCTGCTACAGCCCATGGTTTATCCAGCTTGACAGAATTAAAAAATCCCCACGCTGTAATGCATGGTATTGGCATGCAATTTGGCTCGCAAACTACATTACCCGCCTGCGAAACATTAGGTGATTTACAGACAGCAATGTGTTCAGTTTGGCAGGACATGGATTGGGGTTGGGTGGAGCTTGAGGAAAACGATGGCACTTTAAGAATTACCCATCACAGCTCAACTAATGGCAATTTACGCAACGGTGCATTTGGTTCTGAAACCCCCTTGTGGGTCACAGCATTTTTAGAAGGTACTTATCAAAAATGGCTTGCCGCAATGGGCGCTAATGACTCTTTGTGCGTTCGTCAAATCTCAGAAACCGATGAATTTGGAAGTACGGAATACCAACTCAGCATGTAGTTTTCCACGGATACATCGAAGATATTTGAGCCCCGCAAAAGGAATTACCCATGAAACAAATAAGTGATGTTGAGAGTTTATATAAGACGATTGAACAAAATCCAGAAGGCTATCAGGAGATAGTTAAGACTGAACAAGCCAATCTGTCTCTTGGGCGCTGGCCCCTAATCTCCGCAATTCACGAAATGGATAATTCTAAGGAAGCCTACACAATCCATCCCAAAGCGGCTATAAAGTCTGCACAAGTACACCAACGTGTAGTGGAGCAAATCATTACACAATCAGTTTCGACTATAAAAGAAGAGATTGAGGTGACTACGGATGAAGAAGTGATGGCCGTTGAGCCGTTAGCTACTCAGCTTCTACCAGTAAGCCCAATTTTAGAGACTCAAGCGATTAAGCCGGTCCAATTGAATAAGGCACTGAATGCCTTAGTAGTGAATACCGCCCATATTAAATCAGCCTCATCTGAAAGCATTAGCTCTCTATTTGAAAGGTTGAAACGTTCGTGAAAATATTATCTATTGTCTCTGCTAAGGGTGGCGTTGGAAAAACAACCATCAGCGCCAATCTCTGTTCAGCACTACGAAGTAAGGGTCATACAGTGTTTGCCCTCGATTTAGATCCTCAAAATTCCTTGCGCTTACATTTTGGCATTACTCCATCGCATCATGCGGGGGTAGCATTAAGCACGCTTAGTGCTAGCAATTGGGCCAAGGCAATGGTTCAGGGCAATGAAGGGTGCGTTGTTCTGCCCTTTGGTCACGTTAGCGAAAGTGAGCGTATTACTTTTGAGAGTGCGCTTTCTAAAGACCCTCTCCTACTTGACCAACAATTGAGATCGCTCGGTTTACCTCAAGATGCCATTGTCATCATCGATACGCCGCCAGGGCCTTCAGTCTACTTAAAGCAAGCCTTATTAGTCGCCAATATTGCCATTGTGGTTACATTGGCAGATGCAGCTAGCTATGCAACTATTCCCATGATTGATAGTTTGATTGAGCAGTACTGCTTCAATCGTGCCGACTTTTTTGACTATCTGTATGTTATTAATCAACTCAATCGCTCACGGCAACTTTCCAGTGATGTTGCAGACATCATGGCTCTACAGTTTTCCAATAAAAATATTTCCATTGTCCACCAAGATCAATCTATACCAGAGGCGCTTGCTTGCAATCAAGATGCATTAGCTTATGCGCCT
>CAILON010000313.1 GCA_903835865.1 uncultured beta proteobacterium | reverse complement strand
GGGGATTACTGCAGCGCTTGCTGGTGCTGCGAGCATCGGCCAATCACTCACTTTGCGTGGGGTTTCACGCAGCGTGGCATTTGTAACGCTGGCACAAGCTGCCGAGAACCCTGGAGCGGGCAAACCCCTTGCCAACCCTAGCGCTGATACTTTGGTGTATTACATGGGTCGTAAAGATGCAGCGCGCATTGCACAGCAACTCATTGAGCAAAGCCCCAATCATGGGGTCAATACACCAGTACAAATATTAGAAGCAGTAAGCACGCCGCGTGAACGTCAATGGAGCAGTACCTTGTCTGAGTTAGCTGCAGGTAAAGCCGATCAGTGGTTTGACATTAGCTCACCAGCGCTCATTATGGTTGGTGAAGCTTTGCAATCGGATATCGCTACTCTTAGCCAATGCAAAGTTGAATCTAAGTCTAAGGCTGCTTGATTAATTCCGGATTAAGCAGCTAGAGCTAAGGCGGGTAGTGGTGTTGGCGCACTTTCAGGATTTTTCCTAAACTTTTGCTCCACCTCCCAGAGATCTAGCGCTTCTTGCATGTGCAGCCAACTCTCTGGCGTTCCACCAACCACTCTTGCAAGTCTCACCGCCATCTCAGCGCTTACCCCTCTTTTCTCATGTAACAAGTCAGAGACACTCAGGCGGCTTACGCCTAGATGACTTGCAAAAACTGCTTGAGTTATACCTAGATCAGGTAGCACATCCTCTCGCAAAATAGCACCCGGATGGGTAGGCTTACGATTGATATTTCTTAAACTTTTACCTAATTTTTTCATCAGTGATAATCCTCTAAATCAACATTGATCGCATGCTTGCCTTCAAACTTAAAAGTTAATCGCCAATTACCTGATACAAACACGGAAAAATAATTTTTTCTCTTACCCTTTAACTCATGGAATCGGTATCCCCGTATAAAGAGGATTGATAACTAATGCTAAAGAGCCTTAGCCCCAAAATCAACAATGGCCTGCAAGACAGCCAAGTCTTCCCCAACGGCAGACGTCGCGCTTAATTTGATATTGGGGTATTGCTGTTGGCATGCCTCCAGTAGCGCTGGGAAGTCATTTCGCAAATGACCACCTTGTCCAAAAAAGACTGGGACGACAGTAATTTGAGTTGCCCCTTGGGTGCTTAAAGCACTAACAGCCTCCTCTAGTGAGGGCTGCATCATCTCCAAAAAAGCGAGCTCTACTGGCGTATTTTGATGCTGCTCTTGCCATAACTTAGCCAGGCGATCAAAGGGCTCACGCCAACGAGGATCGCGTGCTCCGTGCCCAAAGAGGATGATTGCTTTCATGTCTTTTTCATCTTTACTTGTAAATGATATAAGCTTACCCCTTATTGACCTTCCTCGCCTCGGCCAGCTGCTATGACGACTTTACTGAATCAAACTTGGGTTATTTTTTTACTTGGTGCCACACTGATTGGCGCAGTCCTCTTAGCGGTTCATCATGCCGAAGTCATCGCTCATAAAGTTGGTGAGCCTTTTGGAACGTTAGTGCTAGCTCTGAGCGTTACCATCATTGAGGTAGCTTTAATCGTATCGATGATGCTGACTGGTCATGAGGGCTCTGAATTTATTGCGCGTGATGCCATCTTTGCAACAGTCATGATCATCATGAATGGCGTGATTGGCCTCTGTATTTTTATGGGCGGCCTCAAACATTATGAAATGTCTTTCCGCAATGAAGGTACCAATTCTGCTCTTGCTGTACTCACCGCTTTGGCAACCTTCATTCTCGTGATGCCCATAGTGACAGTCAGCACACCTGGACCTAGCTTTACTCAGAGTCAACTGGCTTTTGCAGGCGTTGCCTCTTTTGTACTTTATGCCGCATTCTTATTTTTTCAAACCATTACCCATCGCGACTACTATCTGCCAGAATCAAAAGAGCACAAGACTGATAGTAGTGTGCATGCCCCTAAGCCTAGTAATTCAAAAACGCTTATAAGTGCTGGTCTACTCATCGTTTCTTTAGTGGCTGTAGTTGGGCTCGCGAAAGCACTAAGCCCAGCGATTGAAGCCGGAGTAAAGGCAATTGGCGCACCTAAAACGATTGTTGGTATCGCAATTGCATTATTAGTACTTTTGCCAGAGAGTTTTGCAGCTGTGCGCGCCTCTAGAGCAAATCGCTTGCAAAGTAGCTTGAACTTAGCCTTAGGATCTGCGCTCGCCAGCATTGGATTAACCATCCCAGCCGTTGCCGCGATTGCCATCATTTTTGATCTTCAATTAAGCCTTGGAATTAGCTCGCTCAATATGATTTTGATGTATCTGTCCTTCTTTATTGGCGCCCTGACCTTGGCGATTGGAAGAACTACCCTACTTCAAGGAGTGGTTCATCTCATCATCTTCTTTGAGTACCTATTTCTGAGTCTGGTGCCTTAAGAGCCAATACGGCACTCAGAAGGCCCTTAGGGGGTCTTATTTCTGATTTTTATGCCTACAAACCCAATATAATCAGGGTCTGTTGACTACTTGCTGCACCAAATTAAGAGTTTCTGGCATAAATGGAAACTCTTATTAGCCAAATGACATGAAAAAAGCCCTAAAGCGCCATATCTTGAGCACCCTAAAGCATGGCTTGGCTTTTTTAGACAAAAATCCCGCTTTACGCCGCCAAGTGTATTTCTTCATCTGCAAATACGGTATGTACAACTTCTTAAAGAAGTTTTATGCCAGCCGTTTGCAACAAGCTTCAGTCAATCAATTTTCACCACTCATGGTGGGTCCAGTAGTCGTGCTGGATATTTCGCAAGAGCAACTTTCTACACATGCTCAAGATATTTATGGCCAGCTTAAATCTGTGGCAGCTCAAAACAATCAGTCGAAAGCGGTCTAATGCGGATTGTTATTGATTTACAGGGCGCACAAAGCAATAGTCGTTTTCGAGGGATCGGTCGCTACTCTACATCATTAGCGCAAGCGATTATTCGCAATCGCGGTGAACATGAAGTCATCATTGTTTTAAATGGTCTCTTCCCTGACGCTACGCAATTGATCAAGAGTCAATTTGAAGGCTTATTGCCTGCTGAGAATATTAAGATTTGGTATGCACCTGGTCCAGTGATGGAGTGCCAAGCTGGTACCGACTTACGTCGCGAAGGCGCTGAATTGGTTCGTGAGGCTTTTATTGCGAGCTTGCAAGCTGATGTCGTGCATATCAGCAGCCTGTTTGAAGGCTTTGGAGATAATACTGTTACCAGCGTCGGCAAGTTTGATGTCAACACTCCGGTCAGCATCTCTTTTTATGACCTCATTCCCTTTTTAAATCCAAAAGAGTATTTAGAGGTAGACCGTTTCTACGCCACTTACTATCTGCGTAAGCTGGAATACCTTAAGCGCGCTTCATTACTCTTGAGTATTTCCGAGTTCTCTAGATCTGAAGGTTTAGAGCATTTGGATTTTTCTCCCCAAGAGATCGTGAATATTTCGTCAGCGGCAGAACCCTTCTTTAGTGATGCTGCGCCCGCTACAGATCCCATCGCCCTAAATGAGAAATTTAGCATTACGCGCCCATTCGTTTTGTACACCGGTGGCGCAGACCCTCGCAAGAATCTCACTCGCTTACTCGAGGCGTACGCACAAATTCCTGCGGATCTTCGCCTGCAGCATCAACTTGTTTTAGCGGGTCGCATTGATCGTGCAGAACATCTTGCCCTGTTAAAGGGTATTAAAACTTCTGGCATGAATGCTGATGAAGTAATCTTTACCGAATACATCAGTGACGATGAGCTTCAAACTCTGTATTACAGCTGCAAGCTCTTTGTTTTCCCATCATGGCATGAAGGCTTTGGCTTGCCAGCCCTAGAAGCCATGAAATGCGGTGCTGCTGTCATCTCATCCAACACCTCCAGCTTGCCTGAAGTAGTCAATCTGGAAGAAGCTTTATTTGATCCGCTGTCGACTGAGTCGATTAGCACCAAGATCACTGAGTTTTTATCTAATCCCGCCCTCATTGAGCGCATGAAGGCGCATGCCAAAGTACAAGCCCCTTTATTTTCTTGGGACGTGAGTGCACAAAAAGCAATCGCTGGCTTTGAAGCGTTAATCGCACAGCGTCAAGCAGCTGGCATACCAACAGTAAAATTGAGTAAAGCAGAGATTCTGAAAAAACTCATTTCAGAAATAGGCAAACTGTCTTTTGACGGCAAGCACTACAAAGATGTAGACCTACTCCAGTTTTCTGCCTGCTTGGCACAGAACTTCCCAACTGAGCCCCGCAAGCGTCAAATCTTGATTGATATCTCTGAGCTAGTCAAACGTGATGCAAAGACCGGTATTCAGCGTGTCGTGCGTTCATTGCTCACGGAGATGTTGCTGAATCCTCCCGCGGGCTATGACGTTCACCCGATCTATGCCAATCAACTTAGCCTAGGATATCGCTACGCCAATCGCTTTCAGAAGAAATTCTTTGCTAGCGAAGAAGACAAGCAGAGTATGGGGGAGAGCAACACCAATAACCTTGAAGACCCCGTCATTGCAACCCAAGCGGGTGATATCTTCTTGGGCATTGATTTGCAGGCAGACATTGTGCAAGCCCAAAAGCAATATCTCTCTGCCATTAAGTTGAGTGGTACGAAAGTGTATTTCGTTGTGTATGACTTATTGCCAATTTTGTTCCCGAATGCTTTTCCAAGC
>CAILON010000312.1 GCA_903835865.1 uncultured beta proteobacterium | reverse complement strand
GTAGGCCTACCGGCATGCCTGCAAAGTAAAAATCAATTTGGCCGCCGACCAAGTCAGTCGCAGCAGGAGAGCCACCCTTGTAAGGAATGTGAATGGCTTGCAAGCCTGTGGTGGCTAAAAATAACTCACCAGCCATATGATCTGAATTTCCAATACCAGAAGAGCCAAAGCTCAGCTTACCTGGATCGGCTTTGAGCATGGCAATCAAATCCGCCACATTCTTCGCTTTGGAATTGTTGTTCACAATCAAAATATGCGGAGTTGCAGCAACCCCAACTACTGGGAGCAAATCCTTTTGCCCATTAAAAGGTAATTTCGGATTGGCCGCCACGTTAATTGCAAGGCCATTTTGCGCAAACAGAATGGTGTAACCATCGGGAGTACTTTTAGCCACTGCATCTGCAGCCAAGCTACCTGCTGCCCCACCGCGATTTTCCACAATCACAGGCTGCTTCAAGGCAAGACTGAGATCATTAGCGATCATTCTGCCAACAATATCAGTAGAACTTCCTGGTGCATAACCAATCATCATCTTGATGGGTTTATCTGGGTAAGCGGCTACAGCAGACCCAATAACTACAGGCAATACCGCCATGCTTAATGCTATGTTTTTTATTATTTTCTTAAACATATTGTCTCCTCCACAAAATTTAGATATTTAAAGAAGCTATCCCACACTCCTTGGCGCAGATATTCAAAGACTCTAATAACTCGGGGGTAATTGGAATCCCCTCCCGCATTCTTGCAGCCATTACTTTTGCTGCACCCTCTCCTGGCACACGTATTTCTTTTACACCAGGCAAAGTTGATGAACTCTTTAAGTCATCCACCAGAGCAATCACTCTATTAATAAACGCTTGTTTGTCTCCGAACGCACTCGGATCAACTGCAATAATGGTTTGCCCAGTATTGGTAATCAAATCATGGTGCGCATTAAAGTCAATAGTACCCTTACCGACTGCGGCATTATTCAAGGCCCCCGCTAGCAAGCCAATCATTACCGCTAGACCATAACCTTTATAACCACCAATAGGTAATAAAGAGCCCTCGGCCGATCTCTTGGGGTCTGTAATGGGCTGCCCTTGGCGATCAATCATCCAATCACTTGGCATTGACTCGCCTTTCTGAGCGGCTAGCTTTACTTTACCGTAGGCTGCTACTGTGGTGGCGATGTCCAATAAGACCATCGGATGATCTCCTGCTGGAACTGCTATCGCAATCGGGTTGGTAGATAAAAGCAAATCAATACCGCCCCAGGGAGCCATATGATTCGCATTGCCTACTGCCATATAAATTCCAACAAAACCTTGTTCTGCTAATTTGCGAACATAAACAGATGCAGCGCCAGAGTGATTGCCGTAATGACTACCTACCCAGCAAACACTGTGCTCTTTCACTTTCTCTATCGCCACTTCCACTGCTTTATTCATCACGAGATGGCCTAAAGCGTTATCGCCATTAATTAATGCTGTAGCGCCCTTCTCATGTTCAATCCGAATATTTGGATTGAGATTAATGCCGCCTGCACGAATTCGCTTGAGGTAAGCGGGTAAACGAAATATGCCATGCCCATCAGCGCCCACTAAATCGGATTTCACCATCAGCTGTGCCACGACCAGGGCATCAGCCGAAGGAACATCAACAGCTACAAGCGCCTTTGCAATAAATTGCTCAGCATCGGCAATAGAGAGGTATTTCGTAGTTGTCATGAACGCTTAAATCTCCGTACTCGCTCTAAATTCCATGCTGTAAACGTATTTCTTTTCTGGGTGATAGGTGATGGTTACTTCAAAAAGTTTATCTTGATTATCAAAATACCTTCGAATAATCACCAAACATGGGTCCGAAGGCTTCAACTTCAGATGTTCTGCAATCTGAGGTGGTGCCGCTAAGGCATAGACATCTAGCTCTGCTCGCTCAATTCTGGCGCCATACCGCTTTTCAATTTGCTCAAACACCATCACTTGAGGATGCTCTGGGTCAGAAGTTAATGAGGCAAATTGGGGCAAGATATAAATATCAGACCAGGAAATAATTTCTTCAGTCTCTTGGCGCTTTCGAATGCCCCCAATGTGATACCAGGATGAACCAATTGGACAGCCAATCATTTCGCTCTGCGCTTTATCAATCTCAATAAATTCTTCTACCAAGTTGACGCGATAGGTATCACGCGGATAACTCAAAATATCTACTGGCGAATTAAAGCTTTGCGTAAAACGCCTGAGCTTTTTCCTGGAAATAATTTGAGTAGGCGCCCCTTGACGACGAAAAATAAGACCATTCGATTCGAG
>CAILON010000311.1 GCA_903835865.1 uncultured beta proteobacterium | reverse complement strand
CTCTCTCTTTAGGCCAGCCAACACACTCCTGGAGCACACGCACCGTATTCATGTCTTAAAGTTGAGCACAGAGCAGTTAGATGAGATCAGCAAGTCTTTACAAACATTAAAAAACATTTTCAAAAACTAACGATTCAATACATAAATATTACAAAGGAAATAAACATGCATTTAGCTTCAAAACCATTGGTACTCATCGCGAGAATTTTATTGGCAGGTATTTTTATTACTGCTGGTCTATCCAAGATTGGTGGCTTTGAGGGTACCGTTGGCTATATAGCCTCTAAGGGCTTACCGTTTTCAGGTCTGATTGCTGCGCTTACTATTGCGGTAGAAGTTCTGGGCGGCATTGCGATTGTGATTGGCTATAAAGCGCGGATTGCTGGCTTTGTGTTGGCTGTATTTACGATCTTAGCAGCAGTCATTTTCCATAACTTTTGGGACGCTCCTGCAGATCAAGCCTACATTCAGAACATTATGTTTATGAAAAATATGAGTATTGCTGGAGGTTTGTTGTTATTGACTATTTTTGGTGCTGGCGGCCTTTCCATTGATGCTAAAAAAGAAGTAAATACTTAATCTATTTTTATATGAAGGAATTGATATGACTAAAGTTGCCGTGGTGTTTCATAGTGGCTATGGCCACACCGTAAAACAAGCTGAAGCAGTTGCTAAAGGCGCTAATGGCACTCTAGTAGCGATTGATGCAGAGGGCAATATTACAGATGCTCAGTGGACTACCTTGAATGAGGCTGATGCCATTGTTTTCGGTTCCCCAACTTATATGGGCATGGTGAGTTGGCAATTTAAAAAGTTTGCTGATGCCAGCTCTAAGCAATGGTTTTCACAGCAGTGGAAAGATAAAGTCTTTGGCGGGTTTACCAACTCAGCGAGTATGAATGGTGATAAGCACTCCACATTGCATTACTTCTTTACATTAGCAATGCAACATTCTGGATTGTGGGTTGGAACTGGCTTAATGCCATCCAACTCTAAGGCGGCTAAACGGGATGACGTTAATTATGTCGGCTCCTCGGCAGGCGCCATGATGCAAACCCACTCTGACGCTGGCGCAGATGAGGTAAATGCTGGTGATCTTGAGACAGCGCGTCTTTACGGAGAGCGTATTGCTCACATCACCAAGCGTTTTAGGTAATCAAATCTGTCTTTATGAGTAAAAGCCACCTTCGGGTGGTTTTTTATTGATGGTAAGGTAAGGTTTATAATTCTCTAAGCGATTGAATTAAAAGAGATTATTCTCAAAAAACCGTTCTGCTTGGTTTGACAGCCCCCATGAGGTCTTGGACAATGCCTAGAGTGGTTTGATTCAAGCCTACGACATTTCATGACAACCACTATTTCACAGACCTCTAATAAATCTGATTATGTGCTTCAAGCGCGTGCGCTTAGCTGCGTGCGTGGAGAGCGAAGCTTATTTTCTGGTCTAGATCTGCAAGTGCGTGCCGGAGAGTGTCTACATGTTCGCGGCGAGAACGGGGTAGGTAAAACGAGTTTATTGCGTCTCTTGACGGGTTTGTCAAAGCCTGAGTCGGGCGAGATTTTATGGAAGCAACAAGCGATTCATGTGGAGTCTGCACAGTATCACCGTGATCTATTATTTCTGGGTCATCGCGACGCTTTAAAGGATGATCTCACTGCTTTAGAAAATATACAGATGTACGCGGCAATAGATGATGTTTTTCTTTCGCAAGAGCAGGCTTTGTCTTCTTTGTGGCGTTTTGGTTTACGTGGTCGTGAGAACTTACCAGTGGGTTGTTTATCAGCAGGTCAAAAGCGGCGAGTCCTGATGGCACGTATGGCTACACGTCAAGCCAAACTATGGATCCTCGATGAACCTTTTAATGCGCTTGATGCCAATGCAATCCATGCCTTGCAAGACTTAATTACTGAGCATCTGGGGCGAGGCGGTTTAGCTGTTTTAACGAGCCACCAAAATATTGATATACCGAATGTGAAGGTGTTGGAGCTATGAGCGCCTTCTTTGCAATCATCCATCGAGATTTGCTTCTGGTGATGCGACGTAAGAGCGAAGTGTTGACAGCGCTTTTCTTCTTTGTGGTGGTGACCAGTTTATTTCCATTGGGCATCGGAGCGGATGCTGCGTTACTACGCAAGATTGCTCCGGGTGTTTTATGGGTAGCAGCGCTACTTTCAACCTTACTGGGCTTACAAAGAATGTTTGCTGCTGATTATCTCGATGGCGCTTTGGAGCAGCTAGTCTTATCCCCACAGCCACTAGTGCTATTAGTCGCCGGCAAGATTGTGGCGCACTGGTTAGTCTGTGGCTTACCTTTGGTTTTGATTGCCCCAATCATTGGCATTCAGTTTGATTTAGACGCAAGCTCTTTATATGTTTTGATGGGCACCCTCTTATTGGGTACCCCAGTGCTATCCTTGTTGGGCTCGATCGGTGCCGCTCTGACTTTAGGCGTCCGTGGCGGCAGTGTATTGATGAGTTTGTTGATTTTGCCCCTATATATTCCGGTGTTAATTTTTGGTGCTGGAGCGGTTTATGCCAACAGCGTGGGTTTAGATACCGCGGGGCATTTTTCTCTCTTGGGCGCCTTATTGATTTTAGCTTTAGCATTTGTACCTTGGGTGAGCACTGCAGCCCTAAAGATTGCGATTGAATGAGTAAGCAAAATAATCCCTCTTTTTCCGATAGCCGCTTAATTAATTGGTTCAAGCTATCTAGTCCCAGCACTTTTTATCCGGTGGCGGGAAAACTCATTCCAATATTTTGGGTACTTGCTGCAGTATTCGGTATTGCTGGTTTATGGGTTAGTTTTTTCGTGGCCCCAGTTGATGCTGTTCAGGGTCAAGGCTATCGCATTATTTTTATTCATGTACCTACCTCATGGATGTCGATGTTTCTTTATCTTGTCATGGCAGCATGGGCAGGGCTTGGATTAGTTTTTAATACGCGCCTTTCTGCCATGATGGCGCAAGCCTTAGCTCCGGTGGGCGCATGGATGGCATTTCTATCTTTGTGGACTGGTGCGTTTTGGGGTAAACCTATGTGGGGCGCCTGGTGGGTATGGGATGCACGCCTCACTTCAGAGCTCATCTTGTTATTCCTGTATTTAGGTTTCATCGCACTTCAAGCTTCTATTGATAATCCTCGTAGGGCAGATAAAGCAGGCGCGATCTTAGCTTTAGTAGGGGCAGTGAATGTACCCGTCATTTATTTCTCGGTGAAATGGTGGAATACCTTACATCAAGGTGCATCTGTTTCTTTAACAAAGGCCCCAGCGATGGCGCAGACCATGCTTTGGGGTATGTTGCTGATGGCCCTATGTTTTTGGATGTACTCCATTGCGGTCGGGTTGATGCGAGTAAGAACCATCATTCTCGAGCGTGAATCTCATGCGGATTGGGTGAGACAATTGAGCGAGGTAAAACGCTAATGTGGAATAGTCCTTCTGAATTTTTCGCTATGGGTGGTTATGCGCTCTATGTATGGAGTAGTTTCGGTGTATGCGCCTTAGTTTTATTGTTAGAGCCGCTGGTTATTCGTGCGCGCAATAAAGCGGTGATACGCAGGTTGCATCAGCAATTATTAGCAGAGCAGTTTGATAAAGAAAGTAGTCAGTGAAGCCTAGACATAAGCGTGCGTTATTGATTGTTGCTGCATTGGCAGTTATCGGAGTTGCGGCCCTCTTAATTCTTAATGCGCTTAATAGCAACATCGCCCTCTATGTAACCCCAAGCGAGGTGGCTGCAGGTAAAGCGCCACAAGGGCAGGCATTTCGGATTGGCGGTATGGTGAAAGATGGTTCCTTAAAACGGGATGGATTAACTGTGCACTTTGTGATTACTGATTTAGTAAAAGATATTCCTGTTGCCTATACCGGCATTCTTCCTGACTTGTTTAAAGAGGGTAAGGGCGCTGTCATTCAGGGGCGACTTGAAGGAAGTGGTCAATTCATCGCCAGCGAAGTGCTTGCTAAGCATGATGAAAACTATATGCCACCAGAAGCAAAGCATGCCCTAGATCAAGCTCAAAAAAATGGAAGTAATAAATGATTCCTGAGTTTGGGCATTACGCATTAATTCTGGCGCTTTGTATTGCGCTCATTCAAGGTATCTTGCCACTCATTGGCGCACATCAAGGTCGCCGTGAGTGGTTGATGTTGGCTCGGCCTGCAGCCCAAACCGTCTTTCTATTGCTCTTCATTGCATTTGTGAGTCTGGCGTGGAGTTTCTACGTGAACGACTTTTCTGTGCTTTATGTGGCCGAACACTCAAATTCTCAATTACCTATCGTTTACCGCTTGGGTGCAGTTTGGGGTGGCCATGAAGGCTCACTGTTGCTTTGGATATTCTTACTAAGCACCTGGACTATCTTGGTTGCTCAGCTTTCTAAAGCGCTAGATGAATTTATGGTGGCGCGTGTGATTGGTGTTTTAGGTTTAGTAACTAGTGGTTTGTTGCTATTTGTGCTCACTACCTCTAATCCATTTGCGAGATTGCTTCCTGCCGCCCCCGATGGCCGCTCATTAAATCCCTTGCTGCAAGATCCGGGTTTGGTGTTTCATCCACCGATGTTGTATATGGGTTATGTTGGCTTCTCAGTCGCCTTTGCTTTTGCAATCGCCTCATTACTATCAGGGAGATTAGATGCTGCGTGGGCGCGCTGGTCACGTCCATGGACTACTGCCGCGTGGGTCTTTTTAACTTTAGGTATTGCGCTCGGATCTTGGTGGGCCTATTACGAACTCGGTTGGGGAGGTTGGTGGTTTTGGGATCCCGTCGAGAATGCTTCCTTTATTCCATGGCTAGTAGGTACAGCCCTTCTTCATTCATTAGCAGTTACTGAGAAGCGGGGTGGTTTTAAAAGTTGGACAGTGCTTCTTGCCATTACTGCTTTTTCTTTGTCACTCCTAGGCACTTTCTTGGTTCGCTCTGGAGTGCTCACTTCTGTGCACGCGTTTGCAACTGATCCTAGGCGCGGCATTTTTATTCTGATCTTCTTATCTCTCGTTGTTGGCTCATCCTTGGCGCTCTATGCTTGGCGGGCTCCAAAGAGCACCATGGGCGGCAAGTTTAGCTTGAGCTCTCGTGAGACCTTAATCCTATTAGGCAATGTCTTTTTAGTAGTTGCTGCGGGCTCAGTCTTGCTCGGAACTTTATATCCATTGCTAATTGATGCTTTGCACCTAGGTAAGATTTCTGTTGGGCCTCCTTACTTCAATAGTGTGTTTGTTCCCATCATGATTCCTTTATTGGTCTTAATGGGTATTGGTCCTTGGGCGAATTGGAAAAACACAGATCTGCTAGGAATTGTGAAGCGCTTATGGATCGCAGGAGTCATTGCGGTGCTTGCAGGCGTTCTGATTCCCATGATCATGGGCGAGTTCACTTGGTTAGCGAGTATTGGTTTCTTGTTAGCATTCTGGGTCATTGCTTCGGGCTGCTTGCAGATTATTCGTCAGGCCAAAGTAGGTAAGCCAACCCGCTCTTTTATCGGTATGCAAGTAGCGCATTTGGGGATTGCAGTCTTTGTGATTGGCGTGACGATGGTTGGCGCCTATCAAGAAGAAAAAGATGTTCGCATGTTGGCTGGTGAAACCGTTAATGTCGGCGGTTATCAAATTCAATTAGAGGGCGTGAAGGCAGTCCCTGGCCCTAACTATGAAGCGATGCGCGGTACTTTCTTACTCAGCAAGAATGGCTCTAGTCCAACAACGATGTATCCAGAGAAGCGTAGCTACTTTTCTTCAACCATGCCGATGACTGAGGCGGCCATTGATGTTGGGCTGACACGTGATATCTATGTCTCATTGGGCGAAGAGTTAGAAGATAAGTCCTGGGCTGTACGTGTTTACTACAAACCTTTTGTAGATTGGATTTGGGGCGGCTGCTTGCTCATGGGATTAGGTGGTGTTTTAGCGATTTCAGATAAGCGCTATCGCATGAAGTTGAAGAGACAAGCATCATGAAGGCGAAGTTTTTAATTCCCCTGTTGATTTTTATCATTCTGGTAGCGTTCTTGGCTATTGGTTTGAATCGCGATCCTCACGAGGTGCCTTCACCGCTCATTAATAAGGCAGCGCCTGCGTTTGATATTGCTCAATTGGAGCGGCCTAACAAGAACTTTTCCCCGATTAGCATGAAAGGTCAAGTTTGGATTTTGAATGTTTGGGCCTCATGGTGTGTAGCTTGTCGCGAAGAGCATCCAGTTCTTGTGGAGTTGGCAAAATCCCAAATCGCACCAGTGATTGGTTTGGATTACAAAGATAAGCGCGAAGATGCGTTAGCCATGTTAGCCCGGCAAGGCAATCCTTATGCTTTATCAGCATTCGATGGCAATGGCCGCGTTGGAATTGACTATGGCGTGTATGGCGTTCCAGAAACTTACATCATTGATAAAGCGGGAATTATTCGCTTTAAGCATATTGGCCCCATTACAACCGAGCTTTTAAATCAGAAGATATATCCCTTAGTGAGTGAGCTTAAGAAATCATGAAATCACTCTTTTGGATTCTGTTGACTTGCGTTTGCTTAAATACATCCTTTGCTAAGGATGCGGCTCCACTAGCAGACGATCCTGTCGTAGAGCAACGCCTGATTAGTATTTCGGAGGAGATGCGTTGTTTGGTATGCCAGAACGAATCTTTAGCAGGCTCCCGCTCAGATCTAGCAAATGATCTGCGTAGAGAAATTCGCATTCTGATTCAAGAAGGGAAGAGCGACGATCAAATCAGAGCCTTCATGGTTGAACGTTATGGTGATTTTGTGCTCTATCGCCCACCCGTCAAACCGATTACCTGGTTACTCTGGATTGGACCATTTGTCATTCTGGTCATATAAGCATATTTACTGAAAATTCGTGCGAAAACTTTACTTTCGCACTGTAAAATTTGTCAT
>CAILON010000310.1 GCA_903835865.1 uncultured beta proteobacterium | reverse complement strand
CTGCTCCACCAATCAGCATCTTTCGTCTAGTTTGATTCGTTACTTTTTGTTTCATGGTTGTCTCCTCCATTTAAAACTGTGTTTGAATAAGAATACTTTTTTATTTCTTAAATCTTAACTGAATGCACCAATTAATGGGTGGACTCAGGTACTGCTTTTCCTTGAGCTAATAAATCACTGATATCAATCGCCGTTTCAGCCATGACTGTATCGGCATTGCGTTTGAGGTTTTCACTATTAGGGCTGCCTTTGCTGCCTTGGGCTTGCATATAGCGGCCCAAATATTGCGCTCTAGCCACCACCTGTTGCCCAAGCAAAAGGCGCTCATTTCCATAGGCCTGTAATGCCTCAGGTGTGGCGCCTAGTTGGGCAATATATTTAGCAATCACCATAGCCTCATCGCCTGCTTTGGTAACCCCCATACCTACGTGAGGCCTACCGACAAATGCGGCATCTCCCATTAAAGCGATTCTGCCAAACACGATTTGCTCGGAGCGCACATCGTAAATAGCTTGCAAGAAGGGGGCAGCTGTCTTTTCTAAGATCTCGGCATATTGGGGCGCTAAGATTTCTTGGGCTTTTTGACGCATCTTGGAAATATGTTTCCAGGAAACCTTTAGGGGTGGAATTCCGGCTGGGTAGTAGTGACCGTCATCATCCGTTAAAAGACTAACCAGCTCATCATGTTCGGAGGCAGGGCGATACCAAACAAAGTTGTAACGACGCTTTCCGGGGCGTGTATCGTTTCCAGATCCTGCTACCGGATACCCTAGCATTTGCTCACCATTGGGGAGGCAAAAACCAAAGCGATTAAATAAGGTATCTAAGGTGTATTTAGAGAGACAGGCTTCGTCACAGACACCACGCCAGGCAATGTAACCCGCATATTCAGGTTGTATATCAGGCGCGACTTGCGCTCTGACAGCCGAGCGAATTCCATCTGAAGCAATCAATAATTCTGCTTCATATTGACTGCCGTCTTCACAGCTTACATAAACAGTATCTGCATCTTGTTTTACGGACGTAACCGTTTTACCTTGAAGGTAGCGTTCGCTAGGAAAGCTTTCCTTGAGCATGTGATAAAAGCGGCTCCACGAGGTTAATACATGAGGCAGATCCATTTCACCAAGGATTGCACCATCTGCGCCCAGCGTTACTCGTTTGCTAACGGGGACTCCTAGCGTGTCATCTACGGGCACTCCAGCAGCAAGCAGGGCGGTGGCTAATGCATCGTGTGTCACGATTCCCGCGCCTCTACCATCCAGAGACCCTAGGGCCTTCTCTAATAGGGTGACATCATGCCCATGACGCAACAATATATTGGCTGCAAACAAGCCTCCAAGTGATCCACCTACTACTAGAATTTTTGCCATGAAATCTCTCTTATCCTGCCTTGGCATCTAAGGCAGCTTTTTCTTGAGCCGGGTAGTTCAATTCAATCACCACCCCATTGGGATCATCCAAAAAGATCTGGTGTAATTTGAGTACCGGAACAGTGCGTTCGCGATAGGGAATCTTTTTAGATTTCAGGAGGGCAATTTTTTCTTCAAGGCCGGTGGCAAAGAAGGCGATATGGTCAACTGCTCCGGATCCATGGAGGGAAGAAGCATCGCGCTCTCCAAGATATTGCTTTAAGCCATTAGGATCGTTCTTATCAATCGCAATCAGATGGAGTACGGCATTGCTCCAGCTATTTTCATCGCCGTTGTAGAGCCAAACGCCTGGAAAAGGAAATTCAGGTCTAGGCCCAACAGTTAAGCCCAATACCTTGCTAAAGAACTCTGTAGTTTTTTCAATTTCAAGGCTGCGAATAGAAAAGTGGTTAAGACTTAAGTTAGACATGTCGACCTTGTAAATTAAGCAAAAAGAGATTTAGCGGAATGAAGATAGGACTGGACGCGATCGCGAATAATTTCTTGTTCTGTATCTGGACTCTCAGCAGCATAGATCGCCTGACCATAGATCCACCGGCGCATACCAATATAGAAGATGCCGCCATGCAAGCCCATGAGAAATTCAAGCTCACGTTGTGTGGGCTTTGTCGTATTTGGCCTGCCGCAATACTTGCGAGTTTCTCGGATCAGTCGTGGCAATAAGCGTGAGCGCAAGAGTGCAAAGAAGCGATCACTAATAGAGTGGTCACTCAACCCTGAGAAAATCAAAATTCGCACAAAGTCATAAGTTAAGACGGTGTTGGAATAATCTAAATAAAAAGCATTGAACTTCTCTTCTGGTGTAAGTGACTCATCATCGAGCAGATCTTCCCATTCTGGCTTCCATCGAGATTCAAATACCTCTTTGTAGACTTCTTGAATGAGAGCATCTTTAGTGGGGAAGTAGTGATAGAGCAGGGTGTGAGTAACGCCTAACTCTTTTGTCAGATTTCTGAGTTGACCGTCAATGCCATGTTTAGCAAAAAACTGAATGGCGCGATCCAAGATTTGACGTTTGCGCTCAGCGGTACTCATCCTCCGCCTGAGTGGCGCGATGGAATCCACCGAATTTTCGGCTTGATTTTGGCTAGAAACGCTATCTTCAGTAAAACGCATGGATTCTCAGGGTTTATCCGAATTTGGACTTATTGACCAAAAGTTAAATAATGGTACATTGTTGAACAATTGGTCGATAAGACTCTATTCGTACAAACCCCAAGGAGAGCAAATGGAACTGAACGGCGAGCAACTCATAGCTGCTCCAATCCCAGATGTATGGAGGGGGTTGAACGATATTGATGTTCTAGCTAAGTCCATTCCTGGCTGTGAGGAGATCAGTCGCATTTCCCCAGAGGAGGTTCATGCCAAGGTGATGTTCAAGATTGGGCCTGTAAGAGCCCGTTTTTCGGGCAAATTACTGCTCAGCGACATTATTCCTGACCAATCTTGCTCCATGGCCTTTGAGGGCTCCGGTGGGGCCGCTGGTTTTGCCAAAGGCAAGTCACGGGTTGAGTTAAAGCAGGCTGAGGGAGGTACTTTGGTTTCTTACACCACTGAAGCTTCGATTGGTGGAAAGCTAGGTCAAATTGGTGGGCGCTTAATCAGCGCCTCAGCAAAAAAGATTGCAGATGATTTCTTTCAGAAATTTGCAAAAGAATTAGGCGGGGAGACAGTAGTGTCGGAGTCTGGCACTAGTAGTGAGTAAGACGGTAGTGTAAAAAAATAAAAGCGACATCAGAAAACAGTATCAAATGTTTTAACAAAAAAGCAAAAAGCCTAATAGGCTAAAAATTAGTAGTGGAGGAGACAAAATGAAAGCGGCAGCATTTGATTATGTAAAACCAAAGGCCTTGCCTGAGGCTTTGTCTTTATTGTCTGAGGCGGGCGAGGATGCGCGTTTAATCGCGGGCGGTCAAACTTTGCTTGCCACATTAAATATGCGCCTTTCAGAGCCAAGCGTATTGATTGATATCACTGGTATTGCAGAGCTCAAAGGCATTAGCTTAAATGGTGATCAGCTCAGAATTGGAGCGCTAGTTACTCATACTGAAATTGAAGAGTCAGAATTGATTGCCAAACATGCGCCGCTCTTAAAAGCCGCTGCACCTCATATTGCTCACCGTGCAATTCGTAATTTAGGTACTTGGGGTGGTTCATTGGCATACGGTGATCCAGCAGCAGAATGGCCGGCCTGTAGTTTGACTTTAAATGCCGTCATGATTATTCATGGGCCAGCAGGCGAGCGCCGTATTTCCGCTCAAGATTTTTTCATCGATCTTTATACAACCTCACTTGAGCCAGATGAAATTTTGGTGGCTACTGAAATTCCAGTGGCTAGCAATGATCAAGTATTTTATTTTCATGAATTAGCCAGAAGACATGGAGACTATGCGGTTGCTGGTCTAGCTGCAGCAGCAAAGAAGCAGGGAAATGTATTAAGCAATTGCGCTTTTACCTTCTTCTCTGTCGGTGCTACGCCAGTGATGGCTACTAGCGCACAAAACTTAGTTGACGGTCAACAGCTTGATGAAGCATTAATTACCAAAGCAGTTGCAGCGGCCCGTTCGGAGATTGATGCTATTGCTGATATTACGAATAGCGCAGAAGCTAAGCAACATTTAATTGGTGTTTTGCTTGAGCGTGGTCTCAAGCACTTAATTTCCTGAAATACGTCAGACAAGAATGTGGAGATTTTGATGAGTATTAAGAAAAAAATTGCAATGACTGTAAATGGTGTGTCTGTAAAAGCGGAGATTGAGCCGCGCACCCATTTGGTAGATTTTTTGCGTGAAGAATTGCATTTAAAGGGACCTCATCTAGGTTGCGAGCAAGGTGCTTGTGGTGCCTGTACCGTCAAAGTGAATGGTCAAATCATTCGTGGATGTTTGTATCTAGCGATTCAAGCAGATGGTGGTGAGGTCGAGACGATTGAAGGCCTCACTAAGAGTGGCGCCTTATCAGATCTTCAGGAGTCCTTCATGCGACACAACGCCATGCAATGTGGATTTTGTTCTTCTGGGATGTTGCTTGCTGCCGCCGAATTAATTGAAGTAAGACCAAAAGCAACACGCGAAGAAGTGCGTGAATGGATTTCAGGAAATTATTGCCGTTGCACAGGCTATCACTCTATTGTGGATGCCATCGTTGATGTATTAGAGGCGCGTTCCAAGGGTCAAAAAATTAAACCCGTTGTTGCCCACGCTTAATCAATATAGGAAACCGTAATATGAATAAGCCTAGCGATTTAAAGGGACTGGTATTAGATCCAGTGACCAATGATCAGCGCTACATTGGAAGCAGTGAACCAAGACATAGTGCCCGCCGTCTCTTGGAAGGTCAGGGAACCTATGTCGATGATATTAAGTTGCCCCGCATGGGACACGTTGTGTACTGGCGCTCTCCAGTGGCGCACATGAAGATTGGCAAGATCCATAAAGAAGAAGCCAGCAAGATGCCTGGTGTTCTCACCGTGGTAGATGGTGTGGAAATGGCAAAAATCTGCAAGCCTTGGGTGGCAACTTTGAGCCACTTAGTAGGCATGAAGTCTGCGCCACAATACGCTTTAGCCATTGATCGAGCATGTTGGCAGGGTGAGCCTGTGGTTGCGGTGGTGGCCGAGACTAGAGCGCAAGCTGAGGATGCATTGCAATTGATTGATGTGGAGTGGGAAGAATTGCCTGCTGTCGTATCCATGGAGACTGCCCTAGATCCGCAGACACCTTTAATTCATCCAGAGCTTGGTGATAATTTATGTTTCACCCGCACTTTGGATGTGGGCAATGTAGATGAAGTGTTTGCCAGTGCTGATGTTGTCGCAGAGGCTACTTTTGGCTTTGGTCGTCATACAGGGGTTACTTTGGAGCCTCGTTGTCAAATTGCAGATTACAACCCAGGTGAGCGTCGCTTAACCGTATATCACTCGCAGCAAGCGCCTCACATGATGCAAGATTTGTATTGCCGTCAATTTGGTTTATCCGAATCTGATGTACATGTGATTTGTAAGGATGTTGGTGGTTCCTTTGGGATTAAGGTGCACGCCTATCCAGATGATTTCGCAACTGTAGGATTGGCGATGATGCTCGAACGTCCAGTGAAGTTTGTAGCTGATCGTCTTGAGTCCTTTACTAGCGATATTCATGCGCGTGAACATCGCATTAAGGGCCGTATTGCCGCTAACAAGGCGGGCGATATATTGGCCTTTGAGATTGATGATTTAACAGCAATTGGTCCTTATTCCATGTTTCCCAGAACCAGTGCCATTGAGGGCAACCAAGTTGTTAATCTAGTAGGCGGCCCCTATAAGCATCAGCACTATCGTGCCAAACTCAATGTCGTATTCCAGAATAAAACTCCTACTTGTCAGTATCGAGGAGTGGGTCATCCGATTGCATGTGCTGTCACCGAGGGCTTGGTTGATTTAGCAGCTCAAAAATTGCAGATGGATCCATTGGAGTTTAGAAAGCGCAATGTTATTCCAGATGATGCATATCCTTGCTCTGGAATCTCTGGAATTAAATTGGAAATCTTATCGCACGAGCAATGCTTGCGTACTATTGAAAAAATGATGGACTATCCTGCTTTGCGTAAAGAGCAAGAGCAGTTACGAAAGCAGGGTATCTATCGAGGCATTGGCTTTGCAACGCTGATCGAGTTAACCAATCCAAGCCCAGCGTTTTATGGTGTTGGTGGTGCGCGCATTGCTTCACAGGATGGGGCATCAGTGCGCCTTGATCCAAGTGGAGTGGTATTAGTCTTGGTTGGTGTCGGTGAACAAGGGCAAGGCACTGAAGGTATTTATGCGCAAATTGCTGCTGATGCAGTAGGTGTCCCCATTCATCAAGTGCGCATTGTTACTGGCGATACAGATGTAACGCCTTATGGTGGTGGAACATGGGCATCGCGTGGTGCTGGTGTAGGCGGTGAGGCAGTGCTGCTAGCGTGTCAAGCGCTGCAAGAAAATATTCTTAAATTAGCTGGCGCCATTTTGAATCGACCTGCAACAGAGTTATCGGTGCGCAGAGGTCATGTACTAGATAAGGCTAGCGGAGAGCAGCTATTGCCATTTAGCGAGATTGGTCGAATTGGGTATTTCCGAACAGATACTTTACCGCCAGGATTTTCAGCGGATCTGATGGTCACACGTCACTACACGCAAAAAGACTATCCATTTATTTTTACAAATGGCGTTCAAGCTTCATATGTGGAAGTAGATCCCGACACGGGCTTTGTCAAACTGCTTAAGCATTGGGCTGTCGAGGATTGTGGTCGAGTACTCAATCCCATGTTGGTGGATGAACAAGTACGCGGGGCAATTGTTCAAGGCATTGGGGGTGTTTTGTTTGAGGAATGTCTGTACGACGATAGTGGGCTGCTACGCAATGGCAGCATGGCAGACTATTTAGTACCCATGGCCAATGAAATGCCAGATATTGAAGTGGCTCACGTAGAAACCCCCACTCAATCATCCAAGTTGGGCGCTAAAGGGGCTGGTGAGGCTGGTACTGCCGGTGCACCAGGCGCTGTCCAAAACGCGATTAATGATGCCCTGGCACCATTTAATGTAAACGTCTTTGATCAGCCTATTACCTGCGAAAAGATCCTGCGCGCACTGAAAAAGATCTAGTTTTTTAGTTTGGCGCTCATTTTCTTGGTGCATACCCCATCCTCTTAGGATGTTGGCATCCTGTAACATCAAGTTCTTAGCGGTCATTATTTGATGACCCCATGATTAACTTGATACGGTAATGGAGATATGTCCACATTAAAAGGTAAAACTGCCCTGGTAACAGGTTCTACCAGCGGTATTGGTTTAGGAATGGCGATTGGATTGGCAAAGCAGGGCGTCAATATTATGGTCAATGGCTTTGGCGAAAAAGATGACGCTTTGGCACAAATTAAAGCCTGCGGTGTGGAAGTCGATTATCACGGCGCTGATATGAGTAAGCCCGCTGAAATTGAAGACCTCATTAAGCAAACTGAAAAGCGTTTTGGCTCTTTGGATATCTTGGTGAATAACGCAGGAATTCAGCACACGGCAAACATTGAAGATTTTCCTATTGACAAGTGGGATGCCATTATTGCGATTAACTTAAGTTCTGCCTTTCACACAACTCACCATGCATTGCCTGGTATGAAGAAGAGTAATTGGGGCCGCATTATTAATATTGCCTCTGTTCATGGTTTGGTTGCCTCCACACAAAAAGCGGCCTATGTTGCTGCTAAACATGGCATCGTGGGATTAACAAAAGTGACTGCTTTGGAAAATGCACGCACTGGTATTACTTGTAATGCCATTTGCCCAGGTTGGGTTCTAACCCCTTTGGTGCAAAAGCAGGTGGACGCCCGTGCTGAGCGCGAAGGGATCTCTAATGAGGCGGCAAAGCAAGCGCTAGTATCTGAAAAGCAGCCTTCAGGAGAATTTGTGACCCCTGAACAGCTTGCAGCTTTAGCGGTATTTCTGTGTGGACAAGATGCTTCTGAAATTCGTGGCGTGGCCTGGAATATGGATGGTGGTTGGACAGCGCAATAATTTCTTAGAGCACCATTCGCATCCCAATACAGCCGAGCAATTTACTCGGCTGTAATTTTTCTATCAGCAATGATCTTGCCCCAGGTTGTAGATTGACTAGCAATATATTTGGCGAGATCTTCGCGGCTACCAGGATTTGGGGTTAAGCCATGCTCAGCTAATTGCTTGTTAGTTACTTTGTCATTCAGGACGGCTACCAAGGCTTTATTCCACTTTTCTACTATGACATCAGGCGTTTTTCCGGGCGCTACAAAGGCATACCAATTCACAGCATCAAATCCAGGGTAACCAGATTCTGCAATCGTAGGGATATTTGGTAGCGTGGGCGCGCGCTTTAAGCCAGTGGTTGCAATCGGAATGAGTTTGCCATTCTTGATGTAAGGATCGGCGGTAGCTAAAGCCGAGTAATAGGATGAGACGCGGCCCCCAAGGAGGTCAACCATAGCTGGGCTGCCGCCTTTATAAGGAACGTGAACTGTATCGATATCGGCTCGTACGTTTAAGAGTTCGCCTTGAAGATGTGAAGCCGATCCACTACCTGTAGAAGCAAAGGTAATCTTGCCAGGATTTTTCTTGGCCATTGCAACATATTCTTTGAAATTCTTGACACCCAATTCTGGGATAACAACCAAAACGTTAGGAAAGGTAACGCCCATCGTAATAGGTGCTAAATCCTTTTGCGGATCATATGAAAGTTTCATTAGATGTGGCGCTATTGAGAGCGGACCAATCGAGCCAAACAAAATAACCGATCCGTCGGGAGTCGCATTGGCGGTATAGGCATGCGCAATATTGCCGCCAGCTCCAGGTTTGTTATCCACAATGACATTTTGTCCAAGATCTTCACTGAGCTTTTTTGCAATAAGGCGGGCAGCGCTATCGGCGGAACCGCCAGGAGCAAAACCAACCACAATAGTGATCGTTTTCTTTGGGGGAAAGTCCTGAGCATGAACGTGTTGTAGACAGACTAAGATGGCTAGGCTAAATACTGCAAACGCTTTATGGAGATGATTTAATCGCATATTGATGTCTCGAATTTTTGATTTAAGGTTGGCAAGGCGCTGCGTATAGTTTATCTACTTTTCCTGCCATTAATAGCTGACTAGGAAGGGTACGGCCGATTAAAGATTGTAGGTCTTTGGAGCAGGCTAGTAGGGCGTCAATATCGATCTGAGTATCAAAACCCATGAGATCAAACATGTGCACCATTTCTTCGGTACAGATATTGCCGGTTGCTCCAGGGGCATATGGGCAACCCCCTAAACCACCGAGGGAGGAGTCAAAGCGGTCTATTCCACTGTTTACTGCAGCCAGAGCATTAGCTAGGCCCATCCCCCTGGTATTGTGAAAATGCAGGGTCCACTGCAAATCTGGGTACTTGGATTGTGCAACTTCGCAGACTTTTTGAACTTGAGCGGGATTTGCCATTCCGGTAGTGTCGCAAATGGTGACACCTCTAACGCCCACCGCTGCAAAGCGATCAATCCAGTACATCAGATCATCAAGCGAAGTAATGCCTGACATGGGACATCCAAAGCTAGTAGATAAGGAGATATTGGTAGGAATTTTATTGGAGTGCGCTAAAACAATCACCGAACTTAAGGCTGCAAAGGAATCTTCACGAGCCATTTTGAGGTTAGCTCGATTATGTGCTTCGCTAACAGACATGACTAAATTAAATTCATCCACGCCAACACTAATGGCGCGCTCGGCACCTTTGAGGTTGGGAATGAGTACTGTGTATTCGACACCTGGGACACGCTCAATACCTTTCATGACCGCCTCGGCATCAGCGAGCATCGGAATTGCTTTAGGGCTAGTAAAAGAGCTCACCTCAATCTTCGCATAGCCAGCGTGACTTAAGCGATTAATGAGAGCGATCTTTTGCTCTGTTGGAATAAAGCTGCTTTCTGCCTGAAAGCCATCTCGCGTTACTACCTCTTGAATATAGAGTCTTTTGTGAGTTTTTGAGGGTGGGTAACTCGTCATCATGTCTCGTAATAAGTCCGTTTTTATGGCCCAAATTGGGTATTAAGTCTATTTTAAGTAAGAATTCACTATTTGCGCTGACTCAAACAAAGTCAGCAGAATCGTTTATAGTTACAGCGCATTCTTATATTTAGGAGATACTTGCATGGCTTCAATTTTGACTTCATTAGGACGCACCGTATTTGCTGGTTTTGCGCTCCTCGTTTTAATTATTCTGGCTCTAGGCGGCAACTTTGCTTCTGCTGAACTGCCTTTCATTTTCCGCTGGTTGCACGTGATGTTTGGTGTAATGTGGATTGGTTTGCTCTGGTACTTTAACTTTGTGCAAATTCCTTCTATGCCAAAGATTCCGGACGAGCAAAAGCCAGCTATTGGTAAAGTAATTGCTCCGGCTGCATTGTTTTGGTTCCGCTACGCTGCCTTGTTCACTGTTTTGACAGGTTTGATTGTGGCTGCTTTAAGCGGCTACTTGCATCAAGCCTTTACATTGCAAGCACCATTCCGCGCTATTGGTTTAGGTATGTGGATTGCTTTGGTAATGGCTTTCAACGTTTGGTTCATTATTTGGCCAAACCAAAAGCGTGCCTTAGGCATGGTTGCTGTAGAAGCTGATGTAAAAGCAAAATCTGCACGTGTTGCGATGTTGACTTCCCGTTTGAATACATTGCTTTCAGTGCCAATGTTGTTCTTGATGGTGGCTCAATCACACAACACTACCTGGTTCGTGATCGTTTCATAAATCACTGCCAAGAGGCATTCTCTGAACATAAAAGGCCCGCTTATAGCGGGCCTTTTTGTTTCTAGAGAGGATGTATGCCTGCAACTAGACGCTAGGGGTAGGCTTATCCCAGTATCGAGGGTAATTCTTTCGTTAGTGCAGCACGTTGTGCGGTAGCAGACCCCATGAGGACAAAACCCAGTAACTTACCTTCAGGGGATTGAAAGCGTGATTCCACGCCACCATCAACCATCGTTGTTTTCCAATGGCCAGAAGCACCTTTGGCCGGAGGGGAGATTACAGTAGGTAATGCGGGAGTCTTCACCATGACTGGCATAGCTGGATAGGTTAAGGCAGTAATCTGGCCAGTCAGTGTCGGAGCAAGCGCTCTAGCAGCTTGCATGATTGGCATGACGTAGGGAAGTACTAAGTCATCTACTTCAGCGCAATCTCCAATCGCGAAGATATTTTTTACGCTGGTCTCAAGTTCACGATTGACAACAATACCAAGGTTTGTCTTTATACCAGCAGATTTTGCTAAATTTAATCTTGGCTTTAGGCCCACTGCTGATAGCACTACGTCACTACTCAAACAAGTGCCATTGGCAAGGGTTATTTCAAGGGCATCGTTATTATGAATAACGCTTTGCAAGGTAGTAGCAAAGTGCCAGCGAACGCCAATAGCACTCAATTTTTCTTGTAGCGCATTCGCCGCCTCTTCAGGCAATAAGCGTCCTAAGGCTTGCGGCGCCAAATCTATGACGTCCACTTCATATCCGCCCACAACCAGATCGTTTGCAAATTCACAACCAATTAATCCAGCACCGATGATGGCCACCCTTTTTTTGCCATCAATGCGCTGGCGAAATTTAGCGTAATCCTCTAGGTCATTTACGGTGAGCACTTCGTTTGCCGCATCCCCTTGTAGTGGTAAGCGGATTTGATCAGCGCCTAATGCAAGAACTAATTTACCGTAAGGAAATGAGCCCTGATTGGTGTTAATAGTTTGGCCATTGACATCAATTGCATTCACTTCTGTTTGCGACAGAATGGTAATTTCTAGTTGAGTGGCCATGCCTTCTTGCGGCGTGGATATCAATTGAGCGGCATCCTTCTTGCTCGCGAGGGCAGTAGAAAGCATGGGCTTGGAATAAAAGTATCCAGGCTCTTGGGTGATAAGGGTAATTGGAACTACCTTATCCAATTTTCGAATTTCACGAATGACGGTGTACCCAGCCAACCCGCTTCCAATAATGGTGATGGCGGATTGAGGTGATGGTGTTGTTTGGTCCAAAGCTGGGCTCCCTAGTGCGGCGTTATTAGATGAATGGCTTAACTTACTTGAACCATTTCAAAATCAGATTTTGCTACTCCGCAATCTGGACACTCCCAGTCCTCAGGAATATCAGTCCAGAGTGTACCTGGAGCTATGCCGTCTTCGGGTAAGCCTTTTGATTCGTCATAAATAAAACCACATACGATACATTGCCAAGTTTTCATCATATTTCCTTAATAGATAAATCAATTTTAAATTTAATTGCACTTTATTGCTTAGAGAGCGGCAAATGCCTTCGCTTTTTCTAATGCCTTTTTGTAGTGATTTGCATGACGCTCTTCTACATTGGCGAGCGCTGCAAAGCGTTTCGCTGCCTTTTCCAAGACTGCTTTAAATTGATCCGCATGCTCTTTAGATTCTGTAATTTGTTCATCAATCTCTCTTACTGCAGCCGCATTTCCTTCCTCAACTGCAGTTTTGCGAAAGTTAGGATACATTTCTGTGTATTCATATGTCTCACCTTCGATGGCAATCTCTAGGGCGCGAGTTGGGGTAATAGTGTGTGCAGGGTAGAGCAAATCCAAGTGACCAAAAGCATGCATTACCTCTTGATCCGCTGTCGCTTCAAAGATCTGTGCAGTTTCTTCATCACCAGCTGCGCGAGCCAGTTTTGCAAAGTAACGATATTTGATATGAGCCATTGATTCACCAGCAAATGCAGACTCCAAATTTTGAACTGTTTTAATTTCAGGGCGAGCCATTTTGTTCCTCTTTAATAAATAGTTAAAAGTTCTTTAGGGCTAGGCATTGATGCTTGCTTAACCATCGG
>CAILON010000309.1 GCA_903835865.1 uncultured beta proteobacterium | reverse complement strand
TGCCAACTTATGAAATGCGAGATAACGGTGGAAACGGTAAAGCAAAAAGATTGACTGTTGAGAGTGCCGATGTTTTTGTATTTGATAAGGCGACTTACACCACCTGCACTCCAGAAAATATGGATTGGTATTTCACAGCTAGCACTCTGGAAATTGACAACGAACAAAAAGAAATGGTTGGCACGCATGGAGTAATGCGTTTCTTTGATGTTCCAGTAGCTTATGTTCCCTATTTCACTGCGCCTACGAGCGGTCAACGTCGCACTGGCATTTTGGCGCCAGTGATGGGTTACAACTCAAACAATGGTTTAGATATTACTCAGCCTTATTACGTCAACATTGCTCCGAATCGCGATTTGCTTTTGCTACCCCGATATATGAACCAACGCGGCGCTTTACTGGGCGCGCAGTATCGGTTCTTGGATACTGAGTATTCAGGATCTGCAATGGGTGAGTATTTGCCATACGACAAAAAAACGGGCACGAACCGTTGGAAATATGATTGGCAACAACGACAGGCATTGACTGGAGGAATCGGCCCAGGAGGGGTGCCTTTACCAGGTTCTTGGACGGGATATATCAATATGGCGAGGGTCTCAGATAACTTATACCCAACGGATTTTTCTCAAAGTATTGCGGGAGCAGTGACTAATCAGTTCCGACAAGAAGTGGGAACTTCTAAAGCGCTTGAGGGTAGTTTAAGTAATTGGAATGTGTCGGCCCGAGCGTTAACATTTCAGACTTTGCAACCAGACCCAACTACTACAGTTCAGGCGCCTTACAATATCTTGCCGAACGTTACTGCAACTTATAACAATCGCATTACGCCAACCGTGGCTGATGCGAGTGGAAAGTATCTCACTTTACCAAGCGGTCCAACCACCACTTTTTCTACGGACTTCACGCGTTTTGCTTACAACATTCAGGGTAATACAGCTGCTACTGCGCCAGGCGTTTACAGTCAGGCTGACAGAACGGTTATTAAGGGCGCTTTAGCCCTTCCGCAAGTTACGCCGGGCTATTACATCACACCAAAGGTGAGTTTTCAGTCAAATACCTATAACGCAACTCCCTTTGCCAACAATACAGGCGCTCCTCCCGCGCAAGGTTTCACAATTCCCACTTTTACCTTGGATTCAGGCTTGTCATTTGAAAGAGAGGCTGCTGAGCTGAAGGGGTTCTTTGGGCGCGATATGTTGCTTACGATGGAGCCGAGAGTTTTTTATGCGTATACGCCCTATCAAAGTCAGGCCAATACGCCAATATTTGATACTGCTGAAGCTGGATTTGGTGTTTCCCAGATTTTTGCTGCTAATACTTTTATTGGTAATGATCGTATTTCAGATAGCAATGCAGCAACTCTAGGTTTAACGAGCCGAATGATTGAGGCAAATACGGGTGCTGAGCGCGCAAATGTAACGATTGCCCAGAAACAGCAGTTCACTGGACAAAAAGTGGGATTGAACGGTACCATCACCAATCCTTCGGTTTATTCCGATACTTTAGGATCGGGTTCCATTCGACTACTTGGAAACTTTAGTGCTGACGTATTTGGTCAGTACAACACTCAACTTAATCGATTTGTACAAACAACAGTTGGCGGTAGTTGGCGACCAACCCCTGGCAGAAATTTAAATTTTGGCTATAGAAACGTTTGGACACCACCAGTTCAGGCATCTATACAAAATAACCAGGCTTATACCCCGGGCTCCACCAAAACTGATCAATATAATATTTCTGGGCAATGGCCTCTTTCCCGCGAGGTCTCAGTATTGGGGCGCTGGGGCTACGATGCTTTGACCGTAAAAACTTTAAATACTTTAGTTGGGCTTGAGTGGAATAGGGATTGCTGGACTTT
>CAILON010000308.1 GCA_903835865.1 uncultured beta proteobacterium | reverse complement strand
TCACCAAGGGCATGATGACAAATGGGGCGCTGAGACCTTCTACTAAGCTATCGGTAGGAACGCTGCCTCCCATCATCCGAATCCGCACCGGATTCTTGCCATTATTTTGCGGCGCATTCTTCATGGCGGTAAAAGCCCAAATACCAAGTGGGTCATTCATCGGCGTCCGGACTGCCTTTCCGCCTGTCCCCATCTTATAAGTTGCTAACTTATCGTAAGTAGCGCGCTCTTCATCAGTGGGCTCTGCTGCCAATAAGTGATAGCCCTGCTTTTTAATATGCTCAGTTATACGTTCAAATAAGTAAATAGGCGGGGTCTCTGGGGTGGTGCGTAAATCTAACTCAGCAGTAGCGGTATAGGGAATAACATTCGAGGCCTTAGCACCAATTGAGGCGGCTGCCATACCGCGTATATTCAGTGAAGGATATTGCAATGCCTCTTGATAGGTGGCCCCTACAGTTTCTGCCTTAGCAATTCCAACTCGCTTACGAATTGCACTTTCATCGTCACCTGTCTCTTGTAAGACCGCCTTTTCTTCCGGCGTAAGTGAGATTTTGTCGTAATACCCAGCAACTAATACTTTGCCATTATCGTCCTTCATAGAAGCCAGTAATTGCGCCAAACGCATCGCGGGATTGGGCACATAATTCCCATAGTGCCCGCTATGTAAAGGCGCTTTTGGCCCATAGACAATCAAAGTAGTTCTGGTATTACCGCGATTACCAAAAATTAAGGTGGGCCTTTCGCTTGCATGACGGGGGCCATCAAAGATCACGATGCCATCACTTTTCAGCAACTGCTGATGCGCGCTAACTACCGCTTTAATAGATGGGGAGCCCTTCTCTTCTTCACTATCAATAATTACTTTTACATTGATTGCTGGTAGAGCTCCCTGGGCATTGAGTGCATCAAAGGCTGCCAGGAACATCATGATTGGACCTTTATCATCAGATGTAGAGCGGCCAAAAAATCGTAAATCGGGATCTACATTTTTTGCATAAATTCTATCCAGCGGCACTTCAACCCATTTCCCCGCAGCATTTTTACTTTTTATTACTGGCTTCCATGGATCAGCTTGTGACCACTCAGCAGGGACTACGGGTTGGCTATCCATATGCATGTAAAACAAGATCGTTTTTGCGCCAGGTACTCTTTTTTTAAATTCAGCAAATACCATGGGCTTGCCCTGGTTTTCGAGTAATTTTGTCGAAAAATCGCGTTTTTGAAATGCCGTAGCAATAAACTCAGCAGTTTTTTGAATATCCGCCGGTACAACAGAGTCGCTTGGAATGCTTAACAATTGTAAATACTCAGGAAAACTCTGTTGGGCAAACTTCACAACCTGCTCTTGACTCAAATTAACTGGCTGGGCAATAAGATTATGCGCAGACAAAGATAAGCCAATTAAGATAAGTAAAGTAATTTTTTTAGTTATTTTTTTCATTTCCCTGCTCCCGCATGATGTCATTATTATTTGAATATATAAATTGTATTAGAAACCATACAGCAATTTTAAGAACTCTAATTTTGGGCGATTCGTTTCCCCCATTAGGTAGCATTTTTGGTGATTTAGAATATAGACCACTTCATCTCTTTGAATGACAAGGAAAACATGCAGGAGATCAATGCTTTTATTAATTCACTTCAGTTACAAGC
>CAILON010000307.1 GCA_903835865.1 uncultured beta proteobacterium | reverse complement strand
GTGGGACCCAATCAGGCTTTGTTAGGCAGATTAAATCTCATTTTGGATAGCTATAAAGCCATGGAGATATTGGCCAAGCATCCGCGCTTAGATTCCGGTAAGTTTGTCATGATGGGATTCTCAAGAGGGGGTCAAGCAACCCTATTTGCGAGTGTCGATCGCTTTAACAAGCAGTGGAATAAGAGCGGCACCGTGTTTGCAGCACATATTCCCTTTTATGCTGATTGTGTTACTAGCTATATTGGCGATGACAAGACTACGGGCAAACCAATTCAGTTGCATCATGGCAAAGCGGATGATTACAACCCCATTGGCGCATGTAAGACTTACGTCAACAAGCTAAAAGCTGCCAAGCAAAATGTAGAGTTGTTCGAATATGACTTTGGTCCTCATGCCTTTGATTCACCTTTGGGGTCAGTTCCACCGGTAATTTCTAAGAATGCGCAGACAGTGAGGGCTTGTACTATTGTTGAAAAGAAAGAAGGGGTCTTGATCAATATGCAAACGAATCAAGAGTTTCAATATTCTGATGCGTGTGTACAGCTAGATCCCCATGTCGGACGAGACGATGATGCGACGCAGAAATCAACTCGTGAGATTGATGCATTTTTAGCAAAACTCTTTAAATAATCTATTAAGAACAATACGAATATCTGGAACCCTATGAAAATTACTAAATTATTTGGCCTTGTACTGTGTTTGGTGCTGGCGCAAAGCATTTCCTATGCTCAGCAAAAGCCGACTGTTCAAAGCTATCCCAAGGAGGCGCCAAAATCAGTCGCTTTTATTGGCAATAGCTTTTTCTATTTCAATAACGGCATCATTAGTAATTTAGGGCCAATGGTTGCTGAAGGCATGAAGGGCGCTCCCCTTCGCCAAAGCATGATTACGATTAGTGGGTCAGGTTTTGATTGGCATGATGTGGATTCCTACTTCCGCCCCAATGCCATTGGAAAGTACTCCTTTGATGCACAGAACAATGTAGTGATCAATCCTGTACGCCAACCTTTGTTTGATGCCGCTATTTTGATGGACTGCAGTCAATGCCCCATTCATCCGCAAATGAAATCCGTTTTTACGGAATATGCAAAAAAACATAGTGATACTGTGAAGCGCCATGGTTCTGTACCCATCTTCTTCATGTCATGGGCTTATAAAGATAAACCTGAAATGACTATTCCTCTGGCAGATGCCTATACGGCAGCAGGTAATGAGAATGGTGTATTGGTAATTCCAGTTGGATTGGCATTTGCCAAATCGATTGCTTCAAAGCCTGACTTGGAGTTGTATGCCCCTGACAAGCGCCATCCTAGTGTGGCAGGAACTTATCTGTCTGCCGCCACTACTTATGCCACCTTATTTAACCAATCTCCTGTGGGGCTTAAATATAGCGCTGGCTTAAGTCCAGAAGTAGCTTTGTATTTGCAGCAAGTGGCCAATGACACCGTAAAAGAGTATCAAAAGCGTTAAGAGCCTCGTTTAGAATTGGTGTGATCGATAATTTATGGAATGCATCATGCACAATCAAAGCCGCTTCATGCGTTACGGCCTAATGATCTTCTCAGGCTGCACGATACTGGCTTGCTCAACGCCCCCCAGTGAGTTTCAGGTGTATCAGCAGTCGGATGGCACCATCGGTGTGCATGTCCCCAAAACGGCTAAGGACACAGAAGCGCAGGAATTAGCTGAGGCTGAATGCAAGAAGTTAGGAAAGCGGACCGCTACTTTGGTTGAGAGTCGCAAGACTTTCAATGACCGCTTTCCTTTGTCTTATATCTACAGGTGTAGGTAAAACAATATTGCTGAGTAACTGAGTAAATTAACTCAGCAACCACTTCTTGATAGATTTATTGACACACATTGCATCTAAAGCTAGACCAAAGAACTCAGAGCCATTGGTGACCATGCTTTCAATTGCCTCAACCTTGCCAGACTTAATGCCACGCAAATAGGTTGCAACACGATAACGTAAGAAATGTTCAGTATTACCTTCTTCATTCTCAGTCGTGCATAGCTCTAAGCTGCCATAACGTGTTTCAGGGTTGATATTGAGAATTGCAAGGCCTAAGGCACCAATCAAGTTATCTGGAACTGAAATAGGTACGTAAGAGTAGAGCGATACCATCATCTCATCTTCATCTACTTCAATGATGTGATCGATATCTATTACATCTTTTTCAGTAAGTTCAGTTTCGCCAGAATCGCCGCCACCAAAAGTAGATTCAAACTGCAACATCGCAGTGTTACTACCTTTAGAGATTTCAATCATGTCAGGATAGCCAAGCAAGCCTTTCCACCAATACATGAGTGTGAAAGTGCAAGGCTTCACTTCTACTAAACCTTTTTTAGTTGATTTTGCAAAGTACAGACCATAGAACTCGTCATCTTGTTCGAGTCCGTATTGATCTACCTTCGGCGATTTAGCAGAAGATTTTTTGACTACCTTCTTGCTTACTTTTTTAGCTACTGGCTTTTTAGCTGCTGGCTTTTTAGCCGCCGGCTTTTTCACGGCTGCTTTTTTAGGGGTTGCTTTTTTAGCTACGACCTTTTTAGCGACTGCTTTTTTAACTACGGGTTTTTTCACTACTTTTTTTACTGTCTTTTTGGCTGCTACTTTCTTAGCGACAACCTTCTTGACAGTTTTTTTTGCAGGGGCTTTTTTTACCACCTTAGTAGCTACTTTCTTTTTTGCTGGAGACTTCTTTGTAGCCATGGTTTATTACCCTTCTTTTTCAATTAGTGGTGCTTAATGCACTTATGGATATTACTTCAATTTTTATAAAGAAATCCTCATTTCCATATGGGGTTTGTCCTGCTTAATACAAGGGGTATAGGCAATTAAATATCTTCCCATATCCATTGTTCTATGGAACTGAGCTTGCTAAACTAAAAACGTGCTGTTTTGATTAACTTTCAAGAAAAGAGTACCCATGTTTCCTGAATATCGCGAACTTATCACCCAACTGAAATCTTCAGATCGTCATTTTTCTCATTTATTCGATAAGCACAACAATCTGGATCAAAAGATTTTGCGAATGGAATCACATTCTGAGCCCAGTACACCCGAGCAAATAGAGATCCTCAAGAAGGAAAAACTGCTCTTGAAAGACCAAATCTATGCTGTTTTGAAAAAGGCGACTGCCTAGGGAAGGTTAAGCTTTCTTCAGGAAGCAGGCTTTGAGCAACATATTGCCTGCTTCTGTTTTGCAATCCACTTCATGATCGCCTGACACCAGGCGAATCCCTTTAATCTTGGTGCCCACCTTTAATGTGGTGGAAGAGCCCTTGACTTTGAGATCCTTGATTAAGGTAACTGTGTCGCCATCGGCCAGGAGATTGCCATTGGCATCTTTGACAATTAGCCCAGCATCTTCTTCAACCAGCGCTCCAGCGATGGGCCATTCATGCCCGCATTGTGCACAAACATAATTTTCGCCATCGGGATAGGTCATATCCTCTTGGCATGCGGGGCATTTCGGTAGGGCGTCGCTCATTTGGTTCACTTAAGCAATCAAGTTAATGACGAATAAGCTAAATAAAGAAATAAAGATGCTGGCAAAGAATGCGGTCCAGAAGCTTGAAATCGTAAAGCCACTCACAAGAGCAGAGACCAGCATCAATACCAAAGCATTAATGACCAAGAGGAATAGTCCCATCGTGACCACAGTTAACGGTAGGGTAAAGAGAATAAGTAAAGGCTTGACAATCGCGTTTGCAAAGCCAAGTAGAAGCGCTGCGATGATGAGTGAGCCACCATCAGCAAAACGTAGACCGCTAAAAATATAGCTAGCAACCCACAGCGATAAAGAGGTTAAAGCCCACTGAACGATAAAAGGTGTTAAGTTGCCCATGATTTAGTCCTTTAGGTGAAGTGAAAATAACTGCTTCTGTACATGAATGTTATCAGCCGATCAGTAGTGCGGGGGGATTTCATCGCTTAGGCTGCCCGAACCACCGCTGCTGGCTTGCTCCTTGACGGCTTTGAGCTCTCGGTACAAAAACTCAATTTGCTGCTGCTGTTTGTAGATCGTCTCATTGAGTTTTTCAATCAAATCCTCAGTAAAGCTAATTTTGATCTCTAAATTGGTTATCCGGTCTTCGGTGGGATTGCTCATTCGATATTCCTATGATTGATGTCTTATTGCTCAATGCGCTCAAAACGCCCATCTTCCATTTCGGCTTGTGGCCTGATCCAAAAGTCATGAGATTGCAAAGACTCATAGACATAAGCAGGTTCTAGAGTAGCTTCAACATTGGCCAGAAAGACCACTTTATAGAAGCCACCCGTTTTGACGTGCTTTAGTTGGGTGCCGGGCTTAAAGAGCCCTGCATCAGGGTCTGCCATTTTGGGTTTGCTCATGTTAAAAAAAGACTTTCTCAGTATGATCTAAGGATGGCCAATCCCATCCCGTACTCCATTCTAGATATATCTCCGATTCCAGAAGGATTTACCGTGGGGGATGCCTTGCGTAACTCCTTGGATGTGGCTCAGCATGCCGAGAAATGGGGCTATACACGCTACTGGGTGGCTGAGCATCACAATATGACGGGTAATGCGAGCTCGGCTACTGCAGTCTTGGTAGGGTATCTGGCTGGTGGCACCAAAACGATCCGTGTGGGCTCTGGCGGGGTCATGTTGCCTAACCATGCGCCCTTAGTGATTGCAGAGCAGTTTGGCACTTTAGCCTCTATTTACCCCGGAAGAATCGACCTAGGTTTGGGGCGTGCTCCTGGCACAGACCAAATGACTGCTCGTGCCTTGCGTAGGGATTTATTGGGAAGCGATGATCGCTTTCCGCAAGACGTTCGGGAGCTGCAACATTATTTTGGCCCTATTCAGGAAGGGCAGGCAGTCAAGGCTATTCCCGGTGCGAATACTGAAGTGCCGATTTGGATTCTAGGTTCTAGTCTCTATGGTGCGCAACTCGCGGCACACTTTGGTTTGCCTTATGCATTTGCATCACACTTTGCCCCAGAGCAATTGTTAGAAGCAATGAAGAT
>CAILON010000306.1 GCA_903835865.1 uncultured beta proteobacterium | reverse complement strand
TAGAGCGCTTAAAAGAGGCAATCTTTTTAATTGCAGAAATTAATTTGGGCGCTACAGCAATTGGAACAGGCATCAACACTGATGTGCGGTATGCGAAGTTAGCGATCGCGAATTTGAAAAATATCTCGGGGGTCGACGTCATTATTTCTCCGAACCTGATTGAGGCCACTCAGGATTGCGGCGCTTTTGTTCAGCTATCGGGGGTGTTAAAACGCGTTGCTGTGAAGCTATCCAAAATTTGCAATGACTTACGTCTGCTCTCCAGCGGCCCACAAGCTGGCTTGAATGAAATTCGCCTTCCCCCTCGCGCGGCTGGCTCATCCATCATGCCGGGAAAAGTGAACCCCGTTATTCCAGAGGTAGTAAATCAGATCGCCTTTGAAGTGATTGGCAATGATGTCACCATCACCATGGCGGCCGAAGGCGGGCAATTGCAACTCAATGCTTTCGAACCGATCATTGCGCATAGTCTGTTTAAGAGTATTGAACACCTGACTGCAGGTTGCAATACCTTAAAGACCCATTGCGTTGTTGGGATTACCGCCAATCGCGAGGTCTTGGCTGAGCGTGTTCGTACTTCCGCTGGATTGGCAACCGCACTCAATCCTTATCTTGGTTATGAGAATGCCACGATGATTGCCAAGAGGGCGCTTCAAGAAAATTGTTCTGTAGCAGATTTAGTTTTAGAGCTTGGGCTCATGGATAAAGAAACCCTAGATAAAATCCTCAGTCCCGCAGTACTCACAGCCCCCGGTATTCAGGCAAAGTAAACAAGGAACATTGTGTCATCAAAAAAACTCACCCACTTTATCCTTGGCGCGATGATCCTGGGGATCGTTAGCGGCTACCTTGTAAATCTATATGGTGGGGCCTCTGGATTTGCTATTCAGTATGTGGAATATATCTCGGTACTCACAGATATTTTCTTGAGATTAATCAAGATGATTATTGCGCCACTAGTCTTTAGTACTTTGGTGGTGGGTATTTCTAGAATGGGTGATGCCGCCGCTATTGGTCGGGTGGGATTGAAAACTTTTGGCTGGTTTATCTCCATGTCGATGGTGTCATTGCTGCTAGGTTTATTCATGGTTAACCTACTGGATCCTGGTATTGGCGTTAATTTACCTATTCCTGAAGTGACTGCGAGCACTGGTTTAGATAAAGGCGGCTTTAATGTCCGTGAGTTTTTCCAGCATATTTTCCCGAGCAGTATTTTTGAGGCGATGGGAAAGAATGAAATCCTACAAATTGTTGTGTTCGCAATCTTTTTTGGTGTAGCAGCTGGTAGTTTTGGCGAGCGTGCTGAGGAGTTTATTCGTAACCTAGATATGCTCTCTCACATCATGCTCAAAATCACTACAGCCGTCATGAAATTTGCTCCGGTGGCAGTATTTGCGGCTGTATCTTCGGTGATTGCAGAAAACGGCTTGGATATTTTACTCACCTATGGAAAGTTCATGGCGAGTTTCTACGCCTCGATTTTGATGCTCTGGCTGGTTATCATTTTGATCAGCTCGATTGTTCTTAAAAGACGTGCCTTCCATTTGGTGTCGATGTTGCGCCAACCGATTCTGCTGGCATTTACTACCGCGAGTTCTGAAGCAGCCTATCCCATGACGCTAGAGCAGGTTGAGCGCTTTGGTTGTAAAAATAAAATCGCTTCATTTGTGCTGCCAGTGGGCTACTCATTTAATTTGGATGGTTCGATGATGTATTGCTCATTTGCGGCAGTCTTTATCGC
>CAILON010000305.1 GCA_903835865.1 uncultured beta proteobacterium | reverse complement strand
GCTACAACCATCTTCTGAATTTCTACCTTAGCATCTTCAAAGCTGAGGCCATCTTTATAGAGAACTTTATAAGCCTGACGTAAGGCTGTAATTGTTTCACTAGAGAATCCGCGGCGCTTCAAGCCTTCGACATTAATGCCGTGAGGTGAAGCCTTATCACCAGCAGCAATCACAAAAGGCGGAATATCTTGCACCAAAGCAGAAGCGCCACCCAACATGGCGTGTTGGCCAATGCGTACAAATTGATGAACTCCCGTCATACCGCCCAGAATTGCCCAATCATTCACATGAACATGACCAGCAATTTGTGCATTACTTGCAAAAATGGTGTGGTTACCTATTTGACAATCGTGAGCAATGTGAACATAGGCCATGATCCAATTGTCGTTACCTATGCGGGTAATACCCTCATCTTGTGATGTGCCCGTATGAATAGTCGTGAACTCACGAATCGTATTACGATCACCAATAATTAATTGGGTTGGCTCGCCGCGATATTTCATATCCTGCGGAGGGCCTCCGATGGCGGCAAAGTGCGCAAAGATATTTTCTTTGCCAATGCTGGTGTAGCCTTCGATCACGGTATGGGATCCAATCTTGGTCCCAGCTCCAATTTTGACATTAGGCCCAATGACTGAATAAGGGCCAATCTCAACATCGCTAGCTACCTCAGCCTTGCTATCAACTACAGCAGACGCATGAATCCGAGTCATTACGCGCCTTTCGTACGAACTGCACAAGTAATGCGTGCCTCTGCAGCTAATTCACCATCTACAGTAGCCTGCACTTGAAACTTATAGATGCCTGCGCGCTCGCGCTCTAACTTCGCAGTCATGATGAGCTGGTCACCAGGCAATACTGGCTTTTTAAAGCGCGCGCCATCGATGCCGGCAAAGTAATACACCGCATTCTCTTGCCTTGCTTCTGAGAAAGTAAGCAATGCAGCGGTTTGAGCAAGAGCCTCAATAATTAATACGCCAGGCATTACTGGAAAATCGGGGAAGTGTCCTTGGAAAAAAGGCTCGTTCATTGTGACGTTTTTTAAAGCGGTAATACTCTCGCGCGGAGTAAGTTCCAACACGCGATCTACCAATAAAAATGGATAGCGATGCGGCAACAACTTTAGAATCTGATTGATATCGATTGCAATAGCTTTGCTCATAAATTACCTACTTAATTAATAAATCTGGTTACAGAAGTCCTAAGACTCCCTATTTTGGTTTTTATCCAATAAACGCAAACGTTGACGTATTTTATCTAGGCCGCGCAAAATAGCGGCATTTTTCTCCCAAGCACTATGGAGCATTGAGGGATAAACCCCTGTGAAATGCTGCCCAGGCTCGGTGATAGAGCGAATAATTGAAGAATTGCCTGATACCGTAGTTCTCTCAGCAATAGTGAGATGCCCAGCAAAGTTTGCGGCGCCCCCGATGATGCAGTAGTTTCCTATCTTGGTACTGCCAGAGATTGCTGCACATCCTGCGATAACACAACAATTCCCAACCGAAACATTGTGCGCAATTTGTACTTGATTATCAATTTTGCTTCCTGAGCCAATAACCGTATCGCTCATAGCCCCACGGTCAATCGTCGTAGAGGCGCCTATCTCCACATCATTTCCAATCACCACGCGACCGGTCTGGGGAATTTTTACCCACTCACCACCGCTTGCTGAAAAGTCAGGTGCGAACCCGAAGCCATCAGCACCAATCACCGCACCACTATGAATAATGCAACGTTCGCCAATCTGAGTGCTGTAATAAATTGACACAGTTGGATGTATTACCGAGTCATCACCAATAACACTATCACTTGCGATATTGGTATTGCCTAGAATAGATACGCGCTCACCTAATTTCACGCCTGCGCCAATCTGTACAAAAGCCCCAATATGACATGAAGCTGGAATGCTTGCGCTCGGGTCAATCGCAGCGCTTGGATGAATGCCGGCCTGATAAATTGGCATCGTAGATTGTGCAAAGTGCTGTGCCATTCTTGCAAACGTGGCATAGGAATTTTTTGAAACGAAATACACCCGCTTTGCTGAATGGGCACTAGGGTTCGCTTGCAAAAAATCGAGATCTGACTGACTGACAATCAAAGCGCCCGCAGCACTATCACTCGCCTGTTGACGATATAGAGGATTAGAGAGGAAGGATATTTGATTCAACTGCGCCCGCTCTAAAGGAGCAAGGCCATTAAATACGAGGGAGGCCTCCCCCACCAAGCTTGCTTGAAACTGTTTGGCCAGCTCGATGGCGGTTGGCATAAAGCTTACTTGAGACTGTTCAGAGCCTTGATCACATCATCAGTGATGTCGGCCTTCGGGCTAACAAAGGCAGCTTCTTGAACAATCACGTCTAACTTCCTTTGTTCGGCAATTTGCTTAAGAACTTGATTGGCTTTTTCAGCAATCTTTGCGCGCTCTTCAAAGGTGCGTTGGTTTAAGTCTTCCGTAAATTCGCGTTGCTTACGTTGCAGTTCGCGATCTTGATCTGCCAATTCACGTTGGCGACGAACGCGGTCAGCTTCATTCATTACAGCAGCATCACGATC
>CAILON010000304.1 GCA_903835865.1 uncultured beta proteobacterium | reverse complement strand
TCTTTAGCCGAGGTCGATAAGACTCGGTTGGTCCCTGTTATTGATTTCAAAGGAAGAAAGTCATGAGCCGAGAAGTTCTCATGTTGGCAGACGCCTTAGCGCGTGAAAAGAACGTTGATCAAGCAATTGTGTTTGAGGCACTTGAAATGGCGTTGGCATCAGCCACTAAAAAACGTTATCCAACTGAAGATGTTGATATTCGTGTATCCATTGATAGAGAAACTGGTGAATACGAATCTTTTCGTCGCTGGTTAGTGGTGCCAAACGAAGCTGGTTTACAAGAACCAGATAAAGAAATTTTGCAATTTGAAGCTCAAGAACAACTTGCTGATATGGAAGTTGGTGACTATATCGAAGAGCAGATTGAGTCTTTAGCATTTGGTCGCATCGGCGCACAAGCAGCTAAGCAAGTGATCTTGCAACGTATTCGTGATGCTGAACGTGAGCAAATCCTTAACGATTACCTAGAGCGTGGCGAAAAAGTCATGACCGGTACCGTTAAGCGCGCTGACAAAAATGGATTGATTATTGAATCAGGTCGTGTTGAAGCCTTATTACGTCGCGATCAAATGATTCCAAAAGAGAATTTACGTTCTGGTGATCGTGTACGCGCCTACATTCTTAAAGTGGATCGTGAAGCACGTGGCCCGCAAATTGAACTTTCCCGTACTTGCCCAGACTTCTTGATTAAGTTATTCGAGAATGAAGTTCCAGAAATGGAGCAGGGCTTACTAGAGATCAAAGGCGCTGCTCGTGACCCTGGCATCCGTGCCAAGATTGCTGTAGTAACTTATGACAAGCGTATTGACCCAATTGGCACCTGCGTTGGTGTACGTGGAACTCGCGTGACAGCAGTTCGCAATGAAGTTGCTGGTGAGGCAGTGGATATTGTGTTGTGGTCTGAAGATCCTGCGCAGTTTGTGATTGGCGCTTTGGCTCCTGCACAAGTTTCTTCTATTGTGGTTGATGAAGAGCGTCATGCAATGGATGTGGTTGTTGATGAAGAAAACTTGGCAATTGCTATTGGCCGTAGCGGACAGAATGTACGCTTAGCCAGTGACTTAACTGGTTGGCAGATCAACATCATGACCCCAGAAGAGTCTGCTGAGAAAACAGAAAAAGAAGCCTCTTCAGTTCGTCAATTGTTCATGGATAAATTGGACGTTGACCAAGAGGTGGCTGATATCTTGATCGAAGAGGGCTTTAATACCCTTGAAGAAGTCGCTTATGTACCGCTTTCAGAGATGTTAGAGATCGATTCATTTGACGAAGACACTGTAAATGAGCTGCGTACTCGCGCTCGTGATTCCTTGTTAACTATGGAGTTAGCAAAAGAAGAGCGTATCGGTGAAGTTTCACAGGACTTGCTTTCCTTGGAAGGCATGACAAGTGAATTGATTGCAAAGCTTGCTGAAAATCAAGTTCATACCCGTGACGACCTTGCTGAACTAGCTGTTGATGAGCTGGTTGAGGCGACACAAATTGACGAAGAAACAGCGAAAACGCTCATCATGAAAGCGCGCGAACACTGGTTTACTTCATGAGAGGAAGTAGTGCATGGCAACAACAGTAAAAGTACTCGCTAAAGAACTCAAGCGCACTTCGGTTGATCTTTTGGATCAGCTGAAGGCGGCTGGGATCGATAAAGGTTCTGAGGACGATAGCATTACCGAAAAGGACAAAACAGTTCTGCTTGAGCATTTGCAAAAAGCACATGGCAATGCTGATACTGGGGCTCGCAAAAAGATTACTTTAATCAAGCGCGAGAACTCAGAGATACGCCAAGCGGATTCTGCTGGACGTACACGTACCGTTCAGGTTGAGGTGCGTAAAAAGCGTGTGCTAGTCAAAGCGGGGGATAAAGCTCCTGCAGTTGAAGAAGCGCCAGTAAACGCAGCTGCACCTGCTGCACCTGCAGCACCTGCCAAATCCATTCTTTCAGTAGAAGAGTTAGAGAAACGCGCAGCAGAAGCGACTCGTCAAGCCGAATTATTGGCTCGTCAAGAGGCGGAAATGAAGGCGGCTGAAGAGGCTCGCCAAAAAGAAGCGGCTGCTCCTGTTGTTGAAAAAGAACCTGAGATAGTTGATGATGCCCCTGCGGCATTAGCCCAAGCTGCTGAGAAAAAAGCTCAGTCTGAAAAGGCAGCTAAAGATTTAGCAGCAAGCAAAGAAAAAGAGTTGGCAGATATCCGCGTACGTCGCGCTGCAGCCGAAGCAGAAGCCTTGGCAATTCGCGACATGATGAGTGCGCCTGCTCGAGTTCTGAAAGCGCCTAGCGAAATTGCTGCAGAAGAAGCGAAAAAAGGTACTCTGCACAAGCCTGCTAAGGTTGAAGGTGCTGATGACAAGAAAAAAACACCAGCTAAAGTTGGCGGCAAAACGATCAAGTCAGCAGAGACATCCTCAACTTGGCAAGAAGAGGGCGCCAAGAAACCTGGCGGCCTTAAAACACGTGGAGATAGTTCTGGTGGAGTTGGCGGTTGGCGTTCTGGTGGCGGCCGTAAGAAACAACGTCAGATTGCAGAAGCAAATGTGGATACCAACTTCCAGGTCCCTACTGAGCCTGTGGTTCATGATGTTCAAGTTCCGGAAACTATTACCGTTGCGGAATTGGCGCATGCAATGGCAGTCAAGAGTGCTGAAGTAATTAAGTTGCTGATGGGAATGGGTCAGATGGTCACCATTAACCAAGTGCTGGACCAAGACACTGCGATGATCATCGTAGAAGAAATGGGTCATAAAGCACATGCAGCCAAATTAGATGACCCGGATTTTGATCTTGGCACTGATGGACATGATGCAGAGTTATTGCCACGCCCACCAGTAGTGACCGTAATGGGTCACGTTGACCACGGTAAAACTTCTTTACTCGATAAGATTCGTGCAGCAAAAGTGGCTACAGGCGAGGCTGGTGGTATTACTCAGCATATTGGCGCCTATCACGTAGAAACTCCGCGCGGCATGATCACCTTCTTAGATACCCCGGGTCACGAAGCCTTTACGGCGATGCGTGCACGTGGTGCTAAGGCGACTGATATTGTGATTTTAGTTGTAGCAGCCGATGACGGCGTGATGCCACAAACCAAAGAAGCGATTCACCATGCAGTAGCTGGTGGAGTGCCTTTGGTGGTTGCAATCAATAAGATTGATAAGCCAGATGCCAATTTAGATCGCGTGAAGACCGAGTTAGTAGCGGAACAAGTAGTACCCGAGGAATACGGTGGCGATGTGCCATTTATTTCAGTATCCGCAAAAACAGGTGAAGGCATTGATACTTTGCTAGAGAACGTTCTCTTGCAGGCAGAGATACTGGAGCTTAAAGCTCCTAGAGATGCTCCTGCACAAGGATTAGTCATTGAGGCACGTTTGGACAAAGGTAAGGGTCCAGTGGCAACTGTTTTAGTTCAATCTGGAACACTCAAACGAGGTGACATGCTCTTAGCGGGTTCCACATTTGGACGCGTGCGCGCAATGATGGATGAGAATGGCAAACCTTGTAATGAGGCTGGCCCATCTATCCCAGTTGAGATTCAAGGTTTAGCAGAAGTTCCTGCTGCAGGTGAGTCAGTTCAGGTAGTGCCAGATGAACGTAAGGCTCGTGAGATTGCATTATTCCGTCAAGGCAAGTTCCGAGATGTGAAGTTGGCAAAACAGCAGGCATTCAAGCTCGAAACCATGATGGAAAATATGGAAGAGGGAGCAATTGAAGCGAAGTTGTTGCCAGTCATCATCAAGGCAGACGTTCAGGGTTCTCAAGAGGCCTTGGCTCAATCCTTAATGAAGCTCTCCACACCAGAAGTCAAAGTACAAATCGTTCATGCGGCTGTGGGTGGCATTACTGAGACTGACGTTAACTTAGCTGTTGCTTCTAAAGCAGTGATCTTTGGCTTTAATTCTCGTGCTGATGCTGCTGCACGCAAGTTGGCTGAGAATAATGGTGTAGATATTCGTTATCACAACATTATTTATGACGCTGTAGATGAAGTGAAATTGGCCCTGAGCGGCATGTTGACTCCAGACAAAAAAGAAGAAATCACCGGATTGGTTGAAATCCGTCAGGTCTTCTTGGTATCTAAAGTTGGTGCAATTGCAGGTTGCTTGGTAGTGGATGGTGTTATTAAGCGTACTTCTAGTGTTCGCCTCTTGCGTGAGAACGTAGTTGTATGGACTGGTGAATTAGATTCCCTTAAGCGCTTTAAAGATGATGCAAAAGAAGTTCGTGCCGGTGTTGAGTGTGGTCTTTCATTAAAAGGCTATAACGACATCAAAGAGGGCGATCAACTTGAGGCATTTGAAGTGACTGAAGTTGCACGTTCACTGTAATCTTGAGCAATATGCATAAAACTAGCCCGCATCGTAACCAGCGTCTCGCCGATCAAATTCAGCGAGACCTGGCCGAACTCATTCCTCGTGAGTTGCGTAGTCCAAGCTTAGGCTTAATTACTTTGCAAAGTATCGAGCTCACGCCAGACTTAGCGCATGCCAAAGTCTTTTTTACAGTCTTAGGCGCTGAACCTGAACATGCGCTAAAAGCGCTGCAGGAAAAGGCGGGCTATTTACATTCTTTGCTTTTCAAACGTTTGCACATTCACACTGTACCAACTTTGCATTTTCACTATGACAGCTCAGTAGAGCATGGCATAGAAATGTCTCGATTGATCGATCAAGCGGTAGAGAGCGATCATAAAGACGAGAGTAATTAATTCTCATGTCTATTCGCATCGATGGAGTGGTTCTGTTGGATAAACCTGCTGGCATGAGTTCGCAGGGCGCAGTCACTGCTGTAAAACGGGCCTTTAATGCAGATAAAGCTGGCCATACTGGTACTTTAGATCCGATGGCTACTGGTCTGCTGCCGATATGTCTTGGTGAGGCAACAAAGTACTCCCAAGATTTATTAGAGGCGAATAAATCTTATATTGCCAGAGTGAAGTTTGGTGCTCGCACTGATACTGGTGATGCTGAAGGCCAAATCATTGAAGAGTTTGCTTTACCTCAATTTTCTGATGAGGCTGCTCTTAGATCAGCGCTAAATAGCTTGCTACCAAAATTTACTGGTCCCATTTTTCAAATACCACCAATGTATTCTGCGCTTAAGCGCGATGGTAAGCCCCTTTATGAGTATGCGCGTGCTGGTGTTGAGCTTGAACGCGCAGCGCGCGAGATCACCATTTATCAGATTCGTTGGACCGAGATTCAGTGGCCTGAAGCGACATTGGAGGTTAGCTGTAGCAAGGGCACTTATATTCGTGTTTTGGCAGAAGATCTTGGTAATGCATTAGCTTGTGGCGCTCATTTAACGGGTTTACGCCGCACTGAAGTAGGACACTTAACTTTGGATCAGTCTTTTACGCTTGAATCGATTCAACAGGGCTTAAAAGATAGTTCGACTTATATATTGCCAGTTGATGCACTCCTGCAATCTTTGCCGCATTTGACAGTAGATGAGCAACAAGCTAAACGCCTTGAGATGGGGCAACGTGTTCCGCTCAATCTACCCTCTATTGAAGCTTTAGTACGCATCTATCGAGCTACTGCTGCACCTCATAACTTTATTGGTACTGCTGATTGGCGTTCGGGTGTTTTACATCCCAAGCGCTTAATTTCGCAGACTCATTAACTCCTTAACTTTATTTCAACCAGAATTCTTATTCTTAACTTTAGAAGCTTCACATGACTAAACGCGCACTTCGTAACATCGCTATCATCGCCCACGTTGACCACGGTAAAACTACCTTGGTTGACCAACTCTTGCGTCAATCTGGCACATTCCGCTCCAACGAAAAAATGACTGAACGTGTCATGGATTCCAATGATTTGGAAAAAGAGCGCGGAATTACTATTTTGTCCAAAAACTGTGCAGTCGAATATGACGGCACACATATCAATATTGTCGATACTCCAGGACACGCTGACTTCGGTGGCGAAGTAGAGCGCGTACTCTCAATGGTTGACGGTGTACTCCTATTGGTTGATGCGGTTGAAGGCCCAATGCCACAAACTCGCTTTGTTACTAAGAAAGCATTAGCACTTGGTTTGAAGCCTATTGTGGTGATTAACAAAGTGGATCGTCCAGGCGCACGTTGTGATTATGTGATTAATGCAACCTTTGAGTTGTTTGACAAGTTAGGCGCTACAGAAGAGCAACTCGACTTCCCAATCATTTATGCATCTGGCTTAAACGGCTACGCTGGCTTGAGTGAAGACATTCGTGAAGGTGACATGCGTCCATTATTTGACGCTGTTTTAGAGCATGTTCCTGTCCGTGATGATGATCCAGATGGTCCTTTGCAGTTTCAAATCTCCTCTATTGATTACAACAGTTATGTTGGAAAGATTGGTATTGGCCGCATAAACCGTGGACGTGTTAAATCGGGTATGGAAGTGATTTGTTTAAATGGTCCAGATGGCGTGCCATTTAAGGGTCGCATCAATCAGGTATTGAAATTCAAAGGTCTTGAGCGTGAAATCGTTGACGAAGCAATTGCTGGAGATATTGCCTTGATTAACGGTATTGAAGAATTGGCGATTGGTACAACTGTTTGTGCGGTTGATAAACCTGATGCATTACCAATGCTCAAAATTGATGAGCCTACCTTGACCATGAACTTTATGGTCAACACCAGTCCGTTTGCAGGACGTGAAGGTAAGTTTGTTACTAGCCGTCAAATTCGTGAACGTCTTGACCGCGAACTCAAATCTAATATGGCTTTGCGTGTAAAAGAAACAGACGACGATACTGTGTTTGAAGTATCTGGTCGTGGTGAGTTGCACTTGACGATCTTGGTTGAGACAATGCGTCGCGAAGGTTATGAGATGGCGGTTTCTCGTCCACGTGTAGTTTTCCATGAAGAAGATGGCGTGAAGATGGAGCCGTATGAGAATTTAACGGTGGACGTGGAAGATGCTACTCAAGGCGCCGTGATGGAAGACTTGGGTAAGCGTAAGGGTGAGTTGCAAGATATGGTGAGTGACGGTAAAGGTCGCACCCGTCTTGAGTACCGCATTCCTGCACGAGGCTTGATTGGTTTCCAAGGCGATTTTATGACCATGACCCGCGGTAACGGTTTAATGAGTCATACCTTTGATTCTTATGCGCCTGCTAAAGATGGTATTTTGGGTGAGCGCCATAACGGTGTCTTGATTAGTCAAGATGACGGTGAAGCAGTTGCTTACGCTATTTGGAAATTACAAGACCGTGGCCGTATGTTCGTTAAACATGGTGACCCTGTTTATGAAGGCATGG
>CAILON010000303.1 GCA_903835865.1 uncultured beta proteobacterium | reverse complement strand
TCTTCCTGAATACCAAAAGTCCAATCTGGCGTGAAATAACGTGGGTTTGCAATCGGCGTATAGGGGAATGCTTGACCAATAATGGCCACCTGAATGCCATTCTGCACTTTCATGACATAAGGGTTAAAAACCATATCCCCAAAATCTGCCGTCTTAATATTTTGCGCGATGAAAGAGACCTTGCCTTTGAAGTCACCATTGACAATCTCCATCACACGCTTCTCACCAAGCGTCATTTCCCAGTGCGGCGTCATCACATCGACACCCAAAGCAAGAGCGGCATCAACCATGTCCTGACCATTGGTCCATAAAGCAGTAGCAGATCCTTGCCATGTATCGCCACCGTCAAGCAATAGTGCGCCAGGACGATTGGCTTTCATTTGTTTGATCAGAGTAGCCATGTGCGCAAAGCCGCCCATCTTTCCGTAGTTTTGCGCGGCAGTTACATAATCCAAATAGGTAAAGGCATGGGCATCGCGTGTCCCCGCTGCTATCCCATTGGCCTTCAAGAAATATTGCCCAACTAAATGGGGAGTCTTACCCTCTTGCGTCCCAATACCCAGGTTTACGTTTGGTTCGCGGAAGTAAATTGGCATCAACTGCGCATGGCAATCCGTGAAATGCAAAAAGTGTACATTGCCAAACCTGGGTAAATCATAAAATTTTTGTGCTGTACTTTGCGCATTTACAAAATTAGATTGCAAGCTCAATCCACCGGCAGAGGCAATAGCCAAGGCCTGTAGAAAGTCGCGACGATTTAAAGACATGTGTATATTCCCTTATGAAAACAGGCCTGTCGGCCTGTTCTTCTATACTTTATTGATTAACCGGCGATGCTGGATCTAAAAGCAAGGCCATCACATCCTGAATCTGCTGCTCATTCAAGAGTTTGAAGTGTGCAAATCTTGGCATATTGCTACAAGCGTTATAGGCCTTAGAGTTATTCACACGATTCCAGGTATAGGTAACCACTTCATTCGAGTAACCACGAAGCTTGCCGTAGTTCCAAAGCGTAGGCCCAATCGTTCCATAAGAAATCTCTTTCTTATCAATTTGGTGACAGTTATAGCAACCGCCGCCAGTAGGTGTAGCTGCAGTATCAGTCCAGGTAGCGCCACGACCACTTTGCGCAATCGCTTCACCTTTTTTCCAATCACCGATGTACTTGCCATCAGAAGGCTGCTTAATGCTATCCATATTTATTTTCTGAATTTTCACTCGCATCTTCTCGCCCTGTTTGCTACTAGCAAATACCGGATCAGAACAAAACTTTTGTGTTTCATCCTGATCAATACGTTCTAGTCCAGCAATACCGTCAGCCCTAAACCCATCCTTCATCATCTTATTGAACTTAGGATCATTTTTTTGCTGAGCCATGGCAGAGCCCTGCATAAGGACTGTTGCTAAGGCAAGGCTTATTACAGCTAAGAGGGATTTAATGTTCTTCATATTCATATTCTCTGTCTCTTATCCATTAACGCTTTAAACCAGGCGTCTCAACTGTGCCGCCATTGGCATTCTTTGCCATATACATCGATAAAGCCACAGTTAAATCAGAGCCATAGATTGGGAATGGGAAACGTTGCTGACGAAAGCAGTCATTTAAACGCTGCTGCATAGTCCAGAACTGCCCACTAGAGACGCGATACGCTGGCCAATAACCCCAACCTAGAGCGGCACCTTTTTGGGTAGTGATATTAGGTAGGTCTTGCAAGCGTATCCGCTTACCATCTTCACCATGGCACGATGCACAGGAGAAGTCCATTGGGCCACCTTGGAAAAAGAAAGCGCGTTTACCTAGCTCATACATTTCTTTTTCTTTTGGATGATTTGTGCTGACATTAATCTTGTCGCCCTTTGATAAAGTGACGACATAAGCAACAATAGCTTCCATATCCTTCTTAGGACCTTTTTGAAATGGTGCATCTACCATCTCTTGTGGATCACGACCTTGTAGCTTTTGCATACAAGTCATTAAACGCGATTCCAGGTCTTGTACCTTATTGGTATCTTTAAAGTAACGCGGCAATTGTGCTGCTGCGCCCTTTACTACCCCAGGGCCTAATCCTAAGTCACACTTTTCAAGGGTGGCATTTTTAGGGCCCGCAGGTTTTTTCCAAAGCTCTTCACCTGCTGCTTCGTATAGCTCTGAAGGGTTCCCATCAGCAATCATCTCGCGATACTTTGCGATATCGTCAGTAGCACTTTGTGCATAAGACGCTGATGAAATCAACATCAAGGTTGTCAATAATCCTGAGGTCAGGCCTAAGGTTAATTTACGCTGCATTTGTTACCCTTTCAGAACCATAGATGCGGTGAAGATGAATGACATTAAGAAGCAGTTGCTTCATCGGAGCGCTTGTCACCCTTGCTATCTACCCAGCTCACAACAATCTTGTCGCCTTTGGCGCCCTTGTATTTAAAGTTCAAGAATGGATCCTTAGAAACTGCTGGGCCAAACTGACCATTTAATACATCTTTACCATTTGCTTTGACATTGAGAGTAGTGATATGCCATGCAGGAATTGTTTTACCAGCCGCATCTTTACGCTGACCTGACTCCATATCATGTTTCATCAAAATCTTTACATCCACAATTCCACCGTTCTCAGCAGCTCTAACGCGCATTGGATCAGCCATATTTTCCTCTTGTAATCTAGTATTTAATTAATAGTATGGTTTAAGTTATTGGCGATTAACCGCCGCAACCACCCAAAGTAACTTTTACTTCTTTAACTGCCATGCTCCACTTGCCGTCAGCTTTTACTAGGGCGTATACATTGGAGGTTTGACCCATCTTGATACGTGTCGTAACAAATGGCTCTGTACCGGCAGGAATAAAGAATTGAGCAGCTAAGGCGCTTGGATTTTTCTCAACCAAAATAGCCATTTGCTCTGCCTTAAGAGAAGTTGTAATTCCGACTGGAACTACTGCTCCATTTTCCGCAATATCAGGCGCATTCAAAGTAACGGCAGCAGATTTATCTGGGCTACTAGCACCTAAAATCTTGAAAACGTCGTCAAGGCTCTTGCCTTCAAATGCGGCTTTATTCCACTCTTGAGCTTGGGCTACGCTAATAAGACCCGCAGAAGCCATCAAGCCGAAAACGGCTGAATATTTCAATAAACTGCGTCGCTGCTGATTCATAAAAACTCCTTTATTAATCTACTCTTACTATCAAATATAGTGGTATTTCTAAAAATCTTCCTAAAATCTACTGTCCAGTTAATACCCATCGCACAAGACTTGCCCTATCCTCGTCCGATAATTGGGACTGTGGTGGCATTGGAATGGCACCCCATACGCCAGAACCGCCATTCTTAACCTTTGCCATGAGCTTTTCCTGCGCTCCGCTTTGCCCTTTATATTTCGCTGCAATATCGGCTATGGATGGCCCAACCAGCTTAGCATTAGGCGCATGACAGGCTGAACAGTTCTCATTTTTAAATAATGCAGCTGGCCCCTTGGTCGTTGCAGCATGAGTATCAGCAGCATGAGCTAAACCCTCCCCAGATGACCCTGGCAGCTTCTCTAAAGGGGGCTTCATGGAATCAGATCCACGATAAGGGCCATACAAACGGTTTTGCTCAGCAATGTTGCCATGGGCATTTCTAGCAAAGTCAGGCAACGTAGATCCAATCTGCACGAATTTAACGCAATTGCTCATGCATGCAGTGGAGTTAACGTCAGGCTTGCCGTTCACACTCCAAAAACCGTGATTTCGCGTCATGCCATTACGGTTTGGCATTTTCTTTTGCACTTCCGCAATATTGGCGTTACTCAAAACAAAATCATCGGGAACGATTTCACCCAAGCTCAAAATGAATGCAACTAGCGCATAAGTGTCATCTGGCGTAAGCGATCTTGGAGCATTCCAAGGCATGGCGCGGTAGATATAGTCCCATAAGGTCGAAACCGTTGGCACCTTCATGAGTGTTGTGCGTTGGGGTTGCTTGCGATCAGCTAAAGAAGCCACTTTGCCAGTCTTTATATCATCAGTAGTTGTTCCACCAGCAATGGGAGTGAAGATTTCATTTGACTCACCAAATACACCATGACAACTAGCGCATTTAGATTCCCAAATGGTTTGGCCTTGCTGCACTGAGCCAGATCCCTTTGGCAAACCTTTAAAGTCTGGGCGAACATCGATATCCCATGCAAGCACTTCTGCTGGAGTAGCGTTACGACCAATTCCTGGAAACTTAGGAGGCCCCTGCGTACTTTGCGCAATTGAAATCTGAGTTGCGAATACTGCAAGACTCAGCAGACTTAAGCGAGCAATAGAATTAACCGACTTGAACATTGCTCACCTCACCGTTTGAATCTAATTTCCAAGACTGAATAGCATTGTTGTGATAGATCGAGCGATTCCCCCGGACATCACGCAACATCTTGATAGAGGGCTGTACATAACCAGAGTCATCAATTGCCCTAGACTGCAAAATTGCAGGTGATCCATCCCATACCCAGTCGATATTGAAACGGGTAATCGACTTAGTCAGAATTGGGGTCTCTAAGCGTGCGGTGCGCCAGTTGTTACCGCCATCAAATGAAACGTCAACGCGTTTAATCTTCCCGCGACCCGACCAAGCCATGCCACTGACGTTATAGAAACCCTTATCCAATAATTGCTGACCGCCCGATGGTGTAGTAATAACGGATTTGCATTCTTGAATCGATGCATATTGACGATGCATTCCATCTGGCATGAGTTCAATATAGTGAACCGCCTCATCTTTTGCATTCCAGGGCATATCACCTACTTCTAGGCGGCGCAACCATTTCACCCAGCTCACACCTTGCACGCCAGGCACCACTAAGCGCAATGGGAACCCATTTTCTGGACGTAGCATCTCACCATTCATACTCCAAGCAACAATCGTATCGTCTAAGCAACTCTCTAAATTGATCGTTCGAGTCATGCCTGAGCCGTCACCGCCTTCAGCAAG
>CAILON010000302.1 GCA_903835865.1 uncultured beta proteobacterium | reverse complement strand
CAATTGGCTAAAGACGGCCTGATATAAAAAGTAGATAAAAATGGCAATCAATCGTAAAGGCATTATTTTGGCTGGAGGTTCTGGAACCCGTTTGTATCCAGTGACTCAAGCTGTCTCGAAACAATTGATGCCGGTCTATGACAAGCCCATGGTCTATTACCCACTCACGACTTTGATGCTGGCTGGCATTCGCGATATTTTATTGATTTCTACCCCTCATGACACACCGCGTTTTTCTGAGCTCTTGGGCGATGGATCGCAGTGGGGTCTGAATATTCAATACTGTGTACAACCCTCACCAGATGGTTTAGCGCAAGCCTTTACTCTAGGTAAAAATTTCCTAGGCAATGATCCCAGCGCTTTAGTGCTTGGAGACAATATTTTTTATGGTCACGAGCTCGTTGGGCAACTTGATAGTGCCAACCAAAGAACTGCCGGTGCAACTGTGTTTGCTTATCACGTTACTGATCCAGAGCGTTATGGCGTGGTTGAGTTTGATCAGAATTACAAGGCACTCTCGATCGAAGAGAAGCCTGTAAAACCCAGAAGTAACTATGCAGTGACGGGCCTCTATTTTTATGACAATCAAGTCTGCGATGTGGCTGCTGCGATTAAGCCAAGTGCTCGCGGTGAGTTAGAGATCACCGACATCAATCGTTTCTACCTCGATAAAAATGAACTCAATGTAGAAATCATGGGCCGTGGTTTTGCCTGGTTAGATACCGGTACACATGATTCCTTATTGGATGCTGCTGGATTTATTGCAACCTTACAAAAGCGTCAGGGCCTGATGGTTGCTTGTCCTGAGGAGATTGCCTACCGCCAAGGTTGGATCAGCGCAGAAGTAGTGCAAAAGGTAGCTGCCCAGTTGAGTAAAAATAGTTATGGCCAATACCTGAATAAAATTTTGCATGAGCTCAATACTTCAGCTCAGCCCATTTCTTTGTCGCCAAAGAAATAAAGGGAACTTAGCTTGACTTCTGCGCACCCAAAACTCCAAGTGACGCCAACAGCGATTCATGATGTATTGATCATTGAGCCCAAAGTATTCGGTGATGAGCGGGGTTGGTTTACAGAATCATTTAATGCACAGGATTTTGCGCAAGCTACTGGCTTGACGGTCGACTTTGTACAAGATAACCATTCTTTTTCGAAGCAATGGACTCTGCGTGGATTGCATTACCAGCTAGAGCAAGCGCAAGGAAAATTAGTGCGCGTTGTTGCTGGTAACGTCTTTGATGTGGCAGTGGATATTCGCAAATCTTCACCTACTTATGGCAAATGGGTCGGAGCAGAGCTTAGCGCCCAGAATCACAAGCAGATGTGGATTCCGGCGGGATTGGCTCACGGCTTTTTAGTTCTATCAGAGTCAGCCGAGTTTTTATATAAAACTACCGACTACTATCATCCGCAAAGTGAAGCCTGCCTGGCCTGGAATGATCCTACTGTTGGGGTGCAATGGCCATTGCCAGCAGGAGTCTCTCCCAATATGAACGCCAAGGATCTCAATGGTCTGACTTGGGATGCAGCCCCGAAGTTTTAGCTGAGTTTTAAATCTCTGCAGTATTAAAAGATAAGATAATGCTCACATGAGCACTGCATCGCCCAAAATCCTATTAGTCAAACTCTCTTCTTTGGGAGACGTTCTGCACAATTTACCGCTGGTTTGGGACCTGCGGGCGCGACTACCGAATGCGCAAATTGACTGGGTAGTCGAAGAGGCTTATGTTCATTTGCTCGAGCCTCTGGTTTCCAAAGATGGATTTAGAGGAATCGATCGCATCATTCCCTTTGGATTGCGTCGCTGGAAGAAACACCTTTTTGAGCTCAATAGTTGGCAGCAATTTTTTGCCTTCAAAAAACAACTGCAAGAAGTCACTTACGACACAGTCATTGAGACCCAGGGCTTACTGAAATCTGCTTTGGTATGTGCCTTGGCAAAAAAGGCCCCAGATGCAGTAGTGGCTGGTTTAGCTAATGCTACAGAATTTTCAGGATACGAGCCGATTGCTCGGACTTTCTACAATCACCCCGTACAAGTTCCAATACATTCGCATGCAGTGGATCGTTCCCGTTTGGTGATGTGCTCTGCATTCGATTGGCCTGTAATCAAGCGCACAGACACCCCTCAGTTTTATGGATCAAAAATTGCGCTAGATTTAAGCAAGGCTGCGAGCCCTGAATTAAAAACGCCTTATGTACTGTTTTTTCATTCGACTGCCAGAGAAGCAAAGCGTTGGTCAAATGAGGCTTGGGTATCTTTGGGTAAAGAGCTGGCAAGCCGTGGATATCAAGTTGTTTTGCCCTGGGGAAATCCTGCTGAGAAGGCTGTGAGCGTGGCTCTAGCAAAACAGATTCCCAATGCTTTGGTGCCCCCAGCATTTTCCATTGAAGATGCATTTTCAGTGATTGCAGGCGCTGCACTTACTGTGGGCGTTGATACGGGCTTAACCCATTTGGCTGCCGTATTGGGCTTGCCTACCGTGGAGATCTATTGCGATTCACCGCTCTGGAAGACTGAAGGTTACTGGGCTTATCACATCCGCAATATGGGCGATATTCAAAATCCGCCTAGTACAGATGAGGTCATTAAGGCCTCTTTAGAATTGCTGACTAGACCTACTTAATTACTTAAGTACATCAATACTTAGCGTAACAAAGTATTGATAGAGATTAAATCTTCATCAGAGAGCGCAGCCGCTTGCGCTTTTAATTTAATCGCGTTGAGGATCGTGCTGTAGCGGGCTTGCTGTAATTGGGATCTCGTATTGATCAAAGTATCCAATGAAATGAGCACATCGATATTAATTAAAGTCCCCACCTGAAAGCCCAGCTTGCTAGATTCTAGGGCTAAGCTGGATGAGCGTTCAGCAGCCTCAAAGGCTTTCACACTCGCTAGTCCACCATAAAATCCAGTAAATGCCGCGCGTGTATTTTGAGCTGCAGTACGTCTTGCATTATCAAAGTTAGCCTTGGCCGTATCTACGAGAGCAGCATTCTGACGAATCACTGAGCTGGCATAACCACCAGATACCAAGGGAATGTACATTTGCAACGCGATAGTGTTGTTATAAACATTCGAGTTGTTGGGTTGATAGCTATTAGGTGTTCCGTTCGAGGTGTTGAAACCACTCGTGCCTACTAAGTTAATAGAGGGGTAGTTCAGCGCTTGTGAACCACGGTAGGTGCTCTCAGCAAGATTAACCGAGAGCTGACTTGCCAAGACGCTAAAGTTAGCCGACTCCGCTTGTTTGATCCAGTCATCCAATGTTTGACCTGGCGGCAGTTGTGGATTAACGCTTTCACCAATCGAAATATCTTTAGCATCTTTACTCTTTGACCGCGGATCTTTCAGGACGCCATCAATCCTCGCCTCTTTGGTGAGTGGCTTAAGGGGTCCGACCGGGCGACCAACGAGCTGCTCGAGAAAGCCGCGCTTTACTACCAGATCAGCTTGTGCTGCAATTTCTTGTGAGTTCGCCAAGTCCAGAGCAGCTTGCGCAGTATTGACGTCCACTATCGTGGCAAGTCCCGCATCGAACTTGGCTTGTGCGATTTCTAGTTGCTGTTTGATCAAACTCTTTTTGTTGCGGTAGAGCTCAACGTTATCTTGACTAGTGAGTGCGTCGAAATACGCTTGTGATACCCGAATAATTAAATCTTGCTGAGCCAAATAAAAGCGCATATCTGCTAACTT
>CAILON010000301.1 GCA_903835865.1 uncultured beta proteobacterium | reverse complement strand
TTCATGGGCAATATTGTGACCACTAATTAAGTGGGAAGCGCCACTTCCAGCGCCATATAGGTGTGCACCCTCAGACAGTGCGCTGATGAGGGCTGGGTGATTGGCAAAACCAAGATAGTCATTGCTACAAAAAGCGGTTAATTCACGCCCATTTATTTTAGTCTTGATATCGCAAGCAGAATCAGTGATGCGCAACTTTCGCCTTAGCAACTGCGTGTCTAAATCGGCAATTTGTTTTTCAGCCATGCTCAAGGCATTAAACGAATGGGTCATGACAAAACCTGTTCGAGTGCTACAGCTACATTTTTCCCCATTTGCATCGCTTCATCTTGGCTCAGGATGTAAGGCGGCATGACGTAGATGGTGTTGCCAATTGGCCTAATTAATAAACCCTTATCAATGCATGCAGAAAACATTTCTCGTGCAAAAGTTTGAGGGTTTTTTAGACAATTCTGTTTCACATCGAAGGCCAAAATCATTCCTTGCTGGCGCCAATGTTCAATACGCATATCAGATTTAGCCCATGCAAAAGCATTAGCTAAGTCCTCGGCGCGCACTTGATTTTTTTCTAGTACTTTTTCAGTTTCAAATATCTCAAGACAGGCAAGCGCAGCCGCACAAGCCAGCGGGTTGCCGGTGTATGAGTGGGAGTGCAAAAATCCCTGCTTAGTTTCTTCGCTATAAAACGCGCGATAGATGTTTTCTGTAGTGAGGCATAGGGACAGAGGCAAATAACCACCACTAATCCCCTTGGAGAGAGTTAAGAAATCAGGCCAGATCTGAGCTTGTTCGCAAGCGAAAAATGTACCGGTGCGTCCGCAACCTACAGCAATCTCATCAGCAATTAAATGGATGTTAAAGCGATCACAAAGTACTCTTACTAGACGAAGATATTCTGGTGAATACATTGCCATTTGTCCTGCACATTGAACGAGGGGTTCAACAATGATGGCGGCAATACTTTCATGTTCTTTTTCAAAAAGAATTTCCAATTCTGCTGCTGCTTGTTTGGCAATATCTTCTGCAGACTCTCCAGATTTGGCTTTGCGTGCATCCGGAGATGAAACAGTAAAGACATCTTGTAAGAGTGAGCCATAGGCCTCACGGAAAATAGCAACATCGGTTACGGCTAATGCGCCTAACGTTTCTCCGTGATAACCATTTTGAAGGCAAACAAATTTTTTCTTGTGAGGCTTCTGATTGAGATTCCAATAGTGGTGACTCATCTTGAGCGCAATTTCCACTGCAGAGGCGCCGTCTGAAGCATAAAAAACGTGACCTAAATTACCTTGTGTTAGCGCTGACAATTTTTCTGAAAGTTCTACTACTGGCTGATGAGTGAATCCAGCGAGCATCACGTGCTCAATTTTCTCTAGTTGCTTGGTAATCGCTAGATTGATGCGAGGATTGGCATGGCCAAATAGGTTTGTCCACCATGAGCTAATGCAATCTAGTAGGGCATTGCCATTTTCGTCATAAAGCCAAGGCCCTTTTCCGCTGGCAATGGCAACCAAGGGAAAAGATTCGTGCTGCTTCATCTGGGTGCAGGGGTGCCAAACAGCAGCCAAGCTGCGATCAACGAGCGATGTTTGATTTAGATCAGAAATAACCTTCATGTTTGGTATTTGACCACTAGTTTTTACTAAATCAGGCCTGTATCTGTTATGTTTATGGCTTGAATTGACCTATTTTCTGGAATTTACCCATGCTGGACACCCAAACCGTAGAAACCCCCCTCACTCTAGTGAAATCTCAAGCAGGTATACGTAAAGAGGTGGATGCATCTGGAGCATGGTCAGTTGCTCAGATAGAAGCTTTGTTTGACTTGCCCTTTAATGAATTGATGCTCAAAGCCCAAGAAACCCACAAGGTCTATTTTCCTGAGGGTGATGTCGAATTGGCAACTTTACTATCCATCAAGACCGGTGGCTGTCCAGAGGATTGCAGCTATTGCCCGCAAGCTGCCCGTTATGACACAGACGTCAAGGCTGAAAAATTGATGGGTTTAGAAGAGGTGCTTGAAGCCGCCAGAGCCGCTAAAGCTGCTGGCTCGAACCGCTTCTGTATGGGCGCTGCATGGCGCGAACCGAAGGATCGCGACATTGAGAAGGTCACCGCCATGATTAAGGGCGTTAAAGCCTTAGGCCTTGAGACATGCGCCACCTTGGGGATGTTAGAGGCCGACCAGGCTTTGGCATTGCAAGAGGCTGGCCTGGATTTTTATAACCACAACCTGGATACCAGCGAAGATTTTTACCGCTCCGTCATTTCCACTCGTAGCTATCAAGATCGTTTGGATACTATTTCCAATGTTCGTGCGGCAGGCATGTCAGTCTGTTGTGGCGGTATTGTTGGTATGGGCGAGTCCCGCGAACAACGTGCTGCCTTTTTGACCCGTTTGGCCAATCTGAGTCCTTATCCTGAGTCTGTACCTATTAACCACTTAGTACCAGTTGCTGGCACACCTTTGGCCGATCAGAAGCCTTTAGATCCACTGGAATTTGTGAGAACCATTGCGGTTGCACGGATTACCATGCCTAAAGCACGGGTGCGCTTATCTGCTGGGCGTCAGGAATTAGGGCGTGCAGTTCAAGCGATGTGCTTTTTGGCTGGTGCTAACTCGATTTTTTATGGTGAGCAACTACTCACTACCGGTAATCCCGAGGCAGAACAAGACCGCGCTCTTTTAGCTGAGCTTGGCTTGAAAACCAAAAAAAGCTGTAAAGCCGAGGTTTTGGTCTAGTATTTAAGCCTATGTCTCCAATAGATCGCCTCATTATTGAGTTCGATACGGCATTGCGCTCAGTGGTCGGTGGCGCCAATGCGCAACGCCCCACCCCTGGGGCTGAACTTAGCTCAAAGTCAGTTTTAGACGCTCAAGAACGAAAGCATGCCGCTGGATTAATGCGTGTCAATCATGTGGGTGAAGTTTGCGCTCAGGCGCTCTACCAATCTCAAAAATTAGTGGCTCGCAACCCGGAGATTCAGGCGATGCTAAGTCACTCCGGACAAGAGGAAATGGATCATCTTGCATGGTGTGAAACTCGCCTACAAGAACTCGGATCTCATACGAGTTATCTCAATCCATTTTGGTATGCTGGTTCCTTTGCGATCGGCTTAGCAGCTGGCTTAGCGGGCGATAAGTGGAGTTTAGGGTTTGTTGCGGAAACTGAAAAGCAAGTTGAAAAATCATCTCGAGAGTCATCTAGAAAAATTACCCAGAGAAGACTATCGCTCGCGCGCAATTGTTGATCAAATGCGGATTGATGAAATTGAACACGGACAAGCAGCAGTGCAAGCAGGTGGAGCAGTTTTGCCAGCGCCAGTTCAAAAAATGATGCAAGCGATCTCAAAAGTGATGACAAAGACTGCATACAAAATTTAAATTCTGAAATTACTATTCGAAAATCATTTTCCGATTAA
>CAILON010000300.1 GCA_903835865.1 uncultured beta proteobacterium | reverse complement strand
GATCCACCCGGTTGCAGGTCGTATGCCTGGTCACATGAATGTTCTATTGGCTGAAGCTGAAGTTCCTTACGATCAAGTATTTGAGATGGAAGACATCAACAGTGATTTTGGTCAAGCCGACGTAGTCTTAGTGCTTGGTGCGAATGACGTGGTGAACCCAGCTGCACGTACACCAGGTAGCCCAATTTTTGGCATGCCAATCTTGGAAGCCTTCAAAGCAAAAACGATCATCGTGAACAAACGTTCAATGGCTGCTGGTTATGCCGGCCTTGATAATGAACTCTTCTACATGGATAAGACCATGATGGTCTTCGGTGATGCGAAGAAGGTCGTAGAAGAGATGGTTAAGTCAGTCTCTTAAACCGAAAAGTATTTAATTCAAATCCCGCTCCAACTAGAGCGGGATTTTTTATTTCAAAGCTGACATCCCCACCGTACAATGGGCCTTAAATAAAAGAGCCCATTTGTGAACAATACTTTGCCTGAAAAAAAACTGCTTGGCCTTGAGATTTTGAGGTTTATTTCAGCAATGGCGATCTTAGTTTTTCACTACCAACAATTTGCCTACGTTGGTCTTGCATTGGTTAATTATCAAGCAGATCAACAACCCTTTTATTCGCCATTTAAATGGTTCTATCTTCATGGCGAATTGGGTGTTCAGTTTTTTTGGTGCATTAGGGGTTTTATTTTCTTCTGGAAATACCAAAATGCCATTCATCAAAAAATCATTAGCGGCGGTAAATTTTTTGTCCTAAGACTTTCTCGGCTTTACCCATTACATTTTGCAACTTTGCTACTCATAGCAGCCCTTCAAATCATTTATTTCAAAGATTATGGTAATTATTTTGTGGTTCACAATAATGATTTAAAGCATTTCATTTTGCAGCTTTTCTTAGCCAGCAATTGGGGTGGCCAAGGGTTTAGCTTCAATGCGCCCATTTGGTCTATATCTGTTGAGGTACTGGTATATCTGTTTTTCTTTCTAGTACTGAGATATATAGGTAAAGCTGTTTGGATAACCCTATTGGTTTTGTTGATTGGTGGATTTATTAAATACCATAACCTGACCGAGTCATTTATTGTGGATTGCATCATCTACTTCTACCTTGGCGGTTTAACCGCTCAGATATTTAAGCTTACAGAACAAACAAAATACCAAAAATTTATTCTGGCACTGAGTCTTGTTGTTGTAATCAGCCCCCTTGTTCTGCTTAATGAAGATTCTTTTAGGCAAATTAAACCTATTTTCTTGGTCATCTTCGCCCCAGCACTGATTTACATCGGAGCAATGGAGCTTAAGGTTTCTCAGAAAATAGGCAATTTGATTGAGGCCTTAGGCAATATGACCTATTCGAGCTATCTCATTCATCTTCCGCTTCAGCTCTGCATTGTTTTGATGCTTGGAGCCTTCAATATCGTCATGCCTTTTTATTCACCCTATTTCTTTATTCTATATATGGTATTAGTCTTATGTTTATCCCGATTAATTTACCTAAGATTTGAAAAGCCGATGCAAGATTTCATTCGGCTTCGAGCTAGTGGCCTTAAAAAGACAAAATATCCAATTTAAAGCGCCATATGCTTGCAAAAATCACCCATCAATTTCAGTCATTCACTCGATTGCAGCAATTTTTTCTAGTGTTTGTTGTCTACTTTGTAGGCTTTTGGATTGTTCAGTGTTTCCATCTCATCCAATACCCCATCCCAACGGAATATAGAGATTGGGGCAGTATTGATCTTAGCAATGCCCTATACAACGAGTCTTCACCATATTCATTCTCTGATTTAGGAGCATCATGCCATATATTACAACACTCCTCGATGATACATTGGCATTTATAATATTAACATATATGTTTTTTATC
>CAILON010000299.1 GCA_903835865.1 uncultured beta proteobacterium | reverse complement strand
TCTTCTTTCGTAGGGATATGAATAAAAACAATATTGTTCCCGTATTGTTTTATTAATGCTTCAATGGCGGGCAAATTATGATTGGCGTATCTTAATTTGTACTCATTCTTAATATATCCCCATATGAAATGCAGGCTAGGGAAATATTTACGAAAAAATTTTTGCTCCTTGACTGCGCTTTTATCGGCATATTCAGCATCTCGAAATTTTCTCAGCTTATTAACAAATGCTTCGTCATCTTTTTGGGGCTTTGGGTAATATCCTTCATCACCTTTACAATTCTTACTATCGCTTAGACAATTTAAGACACGGTCAGGAAAATTCCAGATAGTTCTCTGATAGTCATCAGATATAAAGGGAGCAATCACTTTATTAATGCGGATTCCTGAATCTACCAATTGGTCATTTAGCAATTTCCACTGAGCAAAGCCCGTGCCAAGAAGTCCTCCATTAATAAGTTGCATCGATTTGTTATTTTTACTCTCTAGATCATAAAACCAAGGCGTAGCGCCCTGACCTTCAGTAAATGAGTCACCAAGCACCAGAATACTTGGGCGATCCTGATCGATATTTAGCTTTTGAACCAACCCCAAATTGTTCGTCTTCAATTCGTAATCGTATTCTTTATGCAATACGGGTCCATCTTCATAATAGGCAGTGGCTCGCACAGTTGAGTTGGGCGTATAAGTAAATATTTTGCCTTGATTGCGAAATGCAGGAGCGTTATCTGATGTCCCAAAAAGCATATACCTACGACTACGCTCATGGTCGTTTGAAAGCTCTTTTCCAATAATGAACCCAGCAATCATTTCGAACAGCAACAAACCAATTAAAGTCGATCCTATTGCAATAAGAATGTTTTTTACTGCTGCGAAGGAGTAATTGATCATTTTTTGTCTAATTTTTTAAATACAATAACAGGTAATAATTGTACTTTTAGCCCTTACTCATGAAAAGGTCACATCTGTGAAAAAACTAATTCTTGTTGCCTCTGCGATTACTAGCCTAGCACTCTCTCAATATTCGCTTGCAGCCTATCCGGAGAAGTCGATTCGTCTAGTGGTTCCATTTGCTACCGGAGGAACCTCAGAAATTGTAGCCCGCTCAGTAGCGAGTAGTTTGTCGACAAGTCTTGGTCAATCAGTCTATGTTGATAACAAGCCTGGCGGCGCTGGAAACATTGCCATGGAAGAAGTCAAGCGTGCAAATCCAGATGGCTACACACTTATTTTGGGTCACGTAGGTACCTTGGCTGTAAATCCTGCCTTATTTGGTAGCAAGCTGCCGTATGACCCTAATAAAGATTTTGCTCCAGTGACTTTAGTTGCAAAAGTGCCTAACGTCATTGCAGTTAGCAGTAAGAGCTCTTACAAAACATTAGCCGACTTAGTGGCAGACGCCAAAAAAAATCCAGGAAAAATTAATTATGGTTCTGCAGGTAATGGGAGTGCTGGACATCTTGCAATGGAATATTTTTCTGCCGTTGCTGGCATTGATCTAGTTCATGTTCCCTATAAAGGCTCTGGCCCGATGCTGACCGACCTCATTGGCGGACAGATACAAGCTACCTTTAACGGACTTCCCTCTTTAATGGGGCAAATTAGCGGTGGTGCCCTACGCCCATTAGCCGTTGGATCCCTAGAGAGATCAAAAGTACTCCCTAATGTTCCAACGATTGCTGAATCTGGCTACAAAGGATTTGAAACTTCTCAATGGTACGGAATCATGGCGCCAGCAGGAACTCCAAAACCCATTATTGATAGACTCCAAAAAGATATTGCGAAGGCTCTTAAAAACAAAGAAGATTCCAAGCGCATGCTAGAAGATGGTGCTGTATTAATAGGTGACACTCCTGAACAATTTGCTGCGTTCATTAAAGTTGAACAAGGACGCTGGGGTAAAGTCGTTGATAAAGCTGGTATTCAAGTAGATTGAGTCGCCAATGAAAACATTTTCCTCAGGTCTGATCTTGTGTTTGCTTTGCATTGTTAGTGCAAGTGTTGCTAACGCCCAAGGCGCATACCCTAATCGAACCATCCAAACTGTCATGCCGCTTCAAGCTGGCAGTGGCGTTGATAT
>CAILON010000298.1 GCA_903835865.1 uncultured beta proteobacterium | reverse complement strand
TATTTGGCTCCTCGACCTGGGCTCGAACCAGGGACCTACGGATTAACAGTCCGGCGCTCTACCAACTGAGCTATCGAGGAATAAGCCGATATTATAGCAAGATGAAATCATCTCTTCCTACTTCCGTGCAGATCCCTAAAGTACTGACTATTGCTGGGTCAGACAGCGGTGGTGGTGCTGGAATTCAGGCTGACCTCAAGACGATAGCAGCTCTAGGGGGTTATGGCATGTCGGTTATCACCGCCATTACTGCTCAAAATACCTTGGGAGTCACGCGGATACAAGATATTGATCTAGACGTGATTGAGGCACAAATTGATGCAGTCTTACTCGACATCGGCGCAGATATTGTCAAAATAGGGATGCTAGCAAGTCCTGAAATTGTGAGGGTAGTTGCAAAGGCACTGCGTCGGCATGGCGTCAAGCGCATTGTGCTTGACCCAGTTTTGCGGGCCACTTCGGGTGCAAGCTTGGGGGGTGACGATACTGCGCAAGCCATCCTCTCTGAGTTGTTTCCGATTGCGTCTTTAGTTACTCCCAACCTCGATGAAGCCTCTTTATTATTAGGGCGTGATCTAAATAGTGTGGATGATTTTAAGTTAGCCGCGCAAGAGTTACTGGATATGGGGTCGCAAGCAGTATTGATTAAAGGGGGCCATCTAGATGCAACTCATACTCAGATTACGGACTTCTTAATGTGGCGCACTCTTGAAGATGGACTTGAAGTGGTTCAGTCAAAAGCATTTAAGCACTATCGCGTGAATACCGCCAATACACATGGAACCGGATGCACTTTAGCAACGGCTATTGCGACTTATTTAGCTGATGGTCACGACCTTATACATGCAGTTGCCAAAGCAATTGCCTATGTAGAGGCAGGCTTGGAAGCAGGTCGGTTTTTAAGTATCGGCGAAGGACCTGGACCGCTTTGGCATATGCATGACTTTTATCCTACGGCCTTAAATGAAGAAAAAGGCAGCTATTAAAAAGAAAAGGTAGTTTGCACTGCCTGCATAGCTCGATTAAGCTCGCATTAATTCTTGTAAATGCTTTATAGCCGCCTTTGGATCTTTAGCTTGAGTAATTGCTCTGACCACTGCGACTGAGCCCACGCCACTCTTGGCGACCGCATGAATACTGTCTTGATCAATGCCGCCAATCGCAACCAGTGGGTAGTGACTTAAAAGCTTGGCATATTGATATAGTCTGCCCAATCCCTGTGGAGAAGTGGGCATCTTTTTCAGGGTTGTTGCAAATACTGCCCCCATGGCGATATAGCTAGGGCAAAAACGATCTGCATAAGCCATCTCAGCATACCCATGAGTGCTTAATCCCAAACGTAATCCAGCATCTCTGATTGCATCCAAATCTGCTGTCTCAAAATCCTCTTGTCCAAGGTGTACGCCATAAGCTTCCTCATCAATGGCTTCTTGCCAGTAGTCATTGATGAACAATAATGTTTTGCTATCTTGAGTTGCTTTTACAGACTCCCGAATTTGTTTTTTAATTTTGATGCGATCCTCTGACTTAAAGCGCAACTGGACTGTTGGGATTTCCGCATCGACCATGCGCTTAACCCAGTCGGCATCCGGCATGACGCCATAGAGCCCTAAACGTTTTGGACATTCTGCAAAAGCTCTGGGATTCATATTACGTGTCCAAGGCAATAGATCAAAATGTTCAGGCCGGCTTGGCCACTTAAAGGGATTAAATCCACCATCTTGAATCGCCATGCGCGACCAAGCTTTCCCTAAAATTTTGGCATCTGTTTCAATAAAGCCCATTTCAATAGCCGCTAATGTGCCAGCTAACTCGTAATGATCAGAGGCTGCTTCATTATCAATTTTTGGTGGTGGTGAGTTAAGGCTATATTGCGGAATCGGAATGCACAAATCTTCGGCACGATGTGCAGCAACAATTTGATCGGTAAGGTCACGTACAAGGCTCATAGAATTTATCTAATTAACTTTGATGCCAAAAAGGCGTACCAACTAAAGGGGTGCTGGCTTGGGCTGAGGCTTGTGGTTTCATGGCACCAGATAAATATGCAGCGCGGCCAGCATCAACAGCCATTGCAAAGGCTTTAGCCATGACAACGGGATCGTCTGCTAGCGCTACTGCAGTATTGAGAAGGACACCATCAAATCCCCATTCCATCACGCTACAAGCATGGGATGGTAGGCCAAGGCCGGCATCCACCAAGAGCGGTACCTTAAGGCGGTCGCGCAAGAGTTTCATAGCATAGGGATTTAGTGGTCCTTGACCGGTGCCAATGGGGGCTGCCCAAGGCATGACTGCTTGGCAACCTACATCGACTAATCGCTGACACAAAATTAAATCTTCCGTGCAATATGGCAGCACCTTAAAGCCATCTTTAATGAGTGTTTGGGCTGTATCAACCAAACGCAGGGAATCGGGTTGCAAAGTGTAGTCATCGCCAATGAGTTCAAGCTTGATCCAGTCAGTTTCAAAAACTTCGCGTGCCATCTGTGCGGTAGTGATCACTTCTTGAGGACTATGACAGCCGGCTGTATTGGGCAGGACAGGCACCGCCATTTTTTTTAGTAGTTTCCAAAACCCACTATGTGCCTCAGTTGTAGAGCTTCCTTGGCGGCGCAAGCTAACCGTAATCATTGCTGGTTTAGCAATGTTGACAGCAGTTTCTAAAACATGAGGCGAGGGGTAGCGAGAGGTACCAAGTAGCAGGCGACTGGCAAAGCTTTCTCCATAAAGCACCAAGGGGTCTGCGTTGTAGAGGGTTTGAGGAATTGGAGCCGTCATCTATATGCTCAATTACCCACCCGTAACTGGGGCAATAATCTCAACTTGATCATTTTCATTTAAAGAAAATTCTGCATGTTGATG
>CAILON010000297.1 GCA_903835865.1 uncultured beta proteobacterium | reverse complement strand
TTAGAAATAAAAATATTGCTTTTGATCCGCTAATCGTAGAGGCATTTGTATTGGAGAAAGACAATTTCAAAGAAATTAAAAATAAGTTTCGAGATAGATCTAATCTAGAGAAATTTAAGTCTTAATGGATTGCATTTAGCATGCCCATTTTGCAGTATTCAGGTCGTCATTCCACCATAGACGAGTCATTATGCGATGAGATAGCAACGCAGTTTAAATCGTGATATGAAAAAAATTTGTTTTAACTTCTTTGTAGTAAACATTTTATGTACTCCATTCTTGACCTATGGTGAATGTATCGGAGATAAAACAGCCAAGAAGTTATACTCGGTTTATATTGTTCCTCAAACGGCAATATCACAGCTCTACAGTCACTGGGTGCCGCTATTAGAGCATTTAGGTAAAAGATCAAACCAGTGTTTTGAGTTGATTGTGCCTGCAACTATTCCTGTATTCGAAAAACAGTTGCTCAATGGAAAAGCAGATTTTGCTTTTGTTAACCCATACCATGCGGTCATGGCATTTAAAGCCCATCAATATATCCCCTTGATTGCTGATGGAAAAAATAAATTAGATGGCTTAATTGTTGTGAGGGCGGATAGCAATATAAATAAATTGAAGGATTTAAATCATTCGAAAATAGCATTTCCCGCACCCAATGCCTTTGCTGCTTCCTTATTAATTAGGTCTTTCTTAATGCAAGAGGGCATTGTGTTTGAGCCAATATACGTTAAGTCACATAAAAATGTGTACTGGTCAGTCATGACTGGAGATGTTCCTGCAGGAGGCGGAGTCAACAACACCTTTTTTAGGGAGCCAGATGAGATAAAAAATCAGTTGAGAATTTTATATAAAACGCCCATGTTTATGCCTCATCCATTTATTGCTAATCCCCGAGTGCCACCCAATGTCCAACGCGCTGTTCAGGATGCATTTCTTTCAATGAAAAAGGATCCGGCTTTAGCGGAGTTATTAAATAATGTGCAAATTCCAGAGCCTATAGCAGTCGATTACCGTAAAGACTATATGCCGATTGATAGATTGAGATTAGAAAAATTTGCCGTTAGCAGTGAAAACTAGTAATCAGAATACTCAGCCACCTCCTTACCCCAAATTATTTATTTGGCTGGGCTTGTGCGTTCTTACATTAATCCTTGCCAGTAGTTTTTGGACTTCAATGAGCATTAATCAGGTTATTGAAAGTTCATTTAGGGAGTCTGGAGTAAATATTTCTGAGGGGCTGGCGAATGCCGTAGCAGAAAATCTGATTACCAAAGATTATGCTGCTCTTGAGGTTAACCTTAGTTATGCCCTATCTAATAACAATCTCCTATCTGCTGCAATAACAGATAAGAATGGAAATGCGATTATTAATTTGAAAAGGGCGGGGATTGGAATGCGGCCCAATCTAGACTTTAGCAGTAAGTTTACCGCCCTAGAGGGTATAGCAGTCAAGCCATTTAATGAGAGCGAGGTAATTGGTTTAGTTTCTTGGTACCCCATTATTCGAGGAATTCATATTGGATGGGTGAGGGTGGAAGCCTCCAAAATAGACTCACAGAAAATTTTAAGCACTTTATCATTGAATGCACTCCTTACGCTTTTCTTATCACTTGGTCTAATTGTTTTATTTAGCTTCTGGAAACTACGAAATTATTTTTCTGATGTTAGTAGATGGAATGAAAATATAATAGACACAAATAAAATCAAAGAGCGAGAAGTAATTCACTCCCATATCTTGATGATGGAAGCGCTTGGGCAAATGGTCGCCAAAAGGGATTCTGAAACTGGTGCGCATAACTACCGCGTGACCTATGTCGCCATTCGAATTGCCGAAGTGATGGGCTATGAAAAGGCTGCAATGCAATCTCTCATTGCGGGAAGCTTCTTACATGATATTGGCAAAGTTGCTATTCCAGATTCAATCTTGCTCAAACCAGGCGCATTGTCAGATGCGGAGTGGGAAATCATGAAAACGCATGTTGCTCATGGCGAGCAAATGGTAATGCATATCGGATGGCTCTCTAAAGCCCATGAAATCGTTGCTAATCATCATGAAAAATGGGATGGAACTGGATATCCTAAGAGAGTTACCGGTTCCGATATTCCGATGTCTCCTAGGATATTTATGGTGGCCGATTCCTTTGATGCGCTTTGCTCTGAGAGGCCTTACAAAAAAGCCTTTGATTATGAAACATCAATGAACATAATTTATCAAGAAACCAAAACACATTTTGATCCTCAAGTCGTTCATATTTTTTCCTCGATCTCAAAAGAAATTTATGAAGATCTGGCTAGGTTAAGTCAAGCTGAAATAAAGGAATTGGTAGCTAGCAGAGTAGATTTATTTTTTTATAATGACTAAGGTGCTTTTTCACTATTTGAACTCTCGTTAGGATTAAGTTATCGCTATGACCTGCATCGATCTATATTAATGCAGCCGGTCTTTTCCCATCGTATACTCTAATTTAAGACTCTTAGCACGGAGTTTTTTTATATCTGAGGTGTTGTTGATGAAAAAGTTTGATATCGTTTCCATTTTCTTTGGTCTTATACTGACAGCGATTGCGGCGTATTTCATGTTGAGGTCTTCACCTAGCCAAAGTGCTTCTGCAACATCTATACCAACAGTGCAGATTGGTAATCTCCTCTGGGATCAAACGGAGATGACGATTGGTGACGTCAAAGGATTTGCTGCTACTGGATTTGTGAGTGTTGCAGAAAGCAAGGGCGGGGGCCTTTCTTATGAAGCGGGCTTTGTGCAAAAGAAAGGGTGGACCTGGAAAATGCCTTATGGCGTTCCCGCTAATGATTCTGAACCCGCAGTACACCTCAATCAGAAAGAAGC
>CAILON010000296.1 GCA_903835865.1 uncultured beta proteobacterium | reverse complement strand
GTATTCGCAGCTACTATCCGCGAAGAGTTAGGTTGGAAGCATGTCATCATTCCTGAGCGATTGCATACTTACCAGTGCTAGAAAAAACGAGATTACTCAGCTACCTTTGCACCTTGAATATTGTGGCGCCTCATGGATTCTGCTATAAAGCCGGATGACTTTAAGTCCGTAATAATGCCACTCAAGTAAGTAGTGGTCTTTTCATAATCAGGACGTGCTTTCGGAATTCCAATTGCTTGGTTGATAGCCATAAAGCGGCCGGGGATCATACGCAAGCCTTGATAGCGTTTGGCATCGCTTTCTAATTGCTGCTTTACTCCGGCCGCCACATTGCCTTTGCCGGACATAAAGTCATCGACGACTGCTTGAGAGCTGGCAGCGCGTATTAGGGCTGCATTTTTGATTTCACGAGTGAGATATAAATCATATGCGCTACCTTTACCCACTACGATTTCTACGCCAGTGCGATCAACTTCTTCATTAGTCTTTAATGAAGAGTCTGCTTTCACCATGTAAGCGCCTTCGATCTGTATATAGGGCGGCGTATAGCTGACATCAGCTCCGCGTACTGGATCGATGGCAACAAAAATCAAATCGATATTACCTGCCTTAATGGCGTCCACGGTTGAGCCTGCTGTTTGAAAGGAGATCAGCTCTACTGGAATGCCGGAGCGCTTACCAATTTCATTAGCAATATCAATGGTGACCCCTTTAGGCTTTTGGGTAGCAGTATCAAGGCCAGCTAAAACGGGATTTCCTAAATTAATGCCGACTCTTAGGATGCCGGTTGGCGCAAAAGATTGAATCAATTTTGGATCGATTTTGTTCATGGACTGAGAAAAACTTATTTGTGAGAAAAAGAGAAAGAGGAGGGTCAGTAGTATTTTCATAAGGTAATGATATAAAAAAACCGCGGCGGACCGCGGTTTATTTCCCTTGAAAAGGATTATTTCTTTGCGTCTGCTGCTGGAGCTGCTGCAGGGGCAGCGGGAGCTGCTGCTGGAGCATCCTTTTTAGCTTCTTCAGCGTGACTAAATTCGGCACCGTGCTTCTCGCCACCCATATCAATGTCGCCGTCGCCTTTAATGAGTAAATAGGCAGTAGCACCAACTAATACCAGTACCATGATGATGATTGAACGGTTACTCATTGCTTTTCCTTCGATTTGGTTGAAATTCTTGCAATATTAACCCTTCTTGAGGGTAGCGTAAATCCATAGAAGCCCTAGGCCAACTCTTTTTGTAAGCTAGGTATTTATACTAGTTTTACCTTGTGGGCAACTGAATTCAGGATTTTTGTCCTCAAAAGGTAATATGAACTCAGTCACGACTTTAAAGGTTACGGTATGAGCACGAAGCTCCCCATTAATAACTCACAGACCATCACGGATTTTTTAAATCTTAAAAAGAGTCAGATGTCTGAAGAAAGTTCGGTGGATTCTTATAAATTTGCATTTGACGACGAAGCTTTTCTTTCGCGTCGGGAAACTATCGGCATTCGCTTCGAGCTTGAGTTACTCAAGCCTGAAATTCTATTAAATGAGCATGGCATTGATCACACTATCACTGTTTTTGGCT
>CAILON010000295.1 GCA_903835865.1 uncultured beta proteobacterium | reverse complement strand
GTCATGGCGATACCCCTGATTCCGGCCTTCAAAAACACCCTTCAATAATTCGTTTCTTACAAATCCCATATACTTGTTGTGACGTCCTTTTGGACCCAACTTGATTGATAGGGATACGTAAATGAAACGCATTTTTTTGCTTTTAATTGCCACTCTGATGGCTTTAGGAATTGCAGCCTGTTCTAAGACCGACTCAAAAGAAATTAAAGTAGCCGTATCTCCAGCATCGCCCCCAATGGTCTTCGAACAGAATGGCAAGATAGTTGGCGCCGACATGGATATCTTCGAGGGCTATTGCAAAGCGCGCGGCTGCACTTTAAAAGTTACTCCATACGACTGGCAGGGAATGTTGGGTGCCGTTTCAAGCGGTCAAGCTGATGTTGCTTTCTCTGGCATCTCGATTACCGATAAGCGCAAAGAGGTAATGGATTTTTCACAGCCTTACTATGACAATGCGTGGCACTTAGTCAGCATGAAAAACCGCAATATTCAGATTAAAGATTTAAATGATCTAAAGAAATATAAGATTGGCTATCCACGCGGTATGGCTTATGAAGATTTGATTCGCAATGAATTGGAGCCAAAAGGATATTACTCATTAAGCAAGGTCAAACTCTATCCTTCTTATACGGAAGTTATTACTGATTTGCAAAATGGCAATATCGATCTTGCCTTCATTGAAGAACCTGTCTTAGCAAATTACATTAATAAATTAAAGCTCCCAATTGAGAGTGATTATGTATTTAGTGGATACGATAAATTGGGCTTTGCCTTCGCTAAGGGATCTAAGTTGCGCGATGATTTTGATGCCTACTTAAAAGAACTGGGTCCTGATAAGATAAAAGCCATCCTAGACAAGTGGATGAATTAAATTCTAGGAAATAGGGTGTATCAGTGAATTTTTATGACATCCTTGCGCAGCTTGCGCAAGGAATCTCTTACACAGTACTTGTTACATTGGTTTGTAGTGCTACAGGCTTGGTCATTGGCCTCACTCTGGCTTGCTTACGCCGTTTATCTATCACCGGTTTAACCCCATTCATTGATATCTATACCTATGTGTTTCGAGGTGTACCGGTCCTAGTCTTGCTATTCATGGTGTATTTTGGCTTGCCTAGTGTTGGGCTTAAAGTGCCACCATTGATGGCGATGGCGATGAGTTTGGGCCTTGTTACATCTGCCTATCTTGCTGAGGTATTTCGCGGGGCGTTTAATTCTGTCAATGCTGTTGAAATTTTGGCAGGAGAAGCTATGGGAATGAGTAAGCTACAAGTCCTTTGGTATATCGACTTACCGCAAATGCTGCGGTTTTCTGTACCTGGAATGATTAATGAATTCACATCTGTTCTAAAGTATTCACCTTTTGCATACACCGTAGGCATTCCAGAAATTACCAAGCAGGCCATTGCTTTAACTTCCACAACTTTACGTGGTGTTGAGGTGTATTTTGCGGTTGGCATTTTATATTTTGCAATCTATCGTATCTTATTAGTTGGCATACAGTTGATTAATCGCCATTACCAAATACCGGGACTAGGCAAAGCATGAGTAACCTATATAGCGATTTAAGAGAGGGCATGTCATGTCTTTAATTCAGGTCCGTGATTTAAAGAAAGTTTTTGGCGAGCAGGTCGTACTCTCTGATATCAATTTCGACGTAAATGATGGGCAGGTAAGGGTATTGATGGGCGCTTCTGGCTCTGGAAAATCCACCATATTGCATTGTCTCAATCGTTTAGAAGACCCTACATCGGGTTCTATTATTTTTCGTGGCAAAGAAGTTGCTGGACCAGGTGTTGATGTTCGGGCATTGCGTAAGCAGATTGGCTTTGTCTTTCAGCAGTTTGCTTTGTATAGCCATTTAACTGTTTTAGAAAATGTTACCTTAGCTTTAAAAGTCCTTGAAGGAATGAAAAAGCCTGAGGCTGATGAGAAGGCATTAGCCACTTTAGAGAAATTTGATATGGCTATCCAGCAGCATAAATACCCAGCACAATTATCTGGTGGACAGCAACAGCGTGTTGCTATTGCCCGTGCATTAGCAATGGATCCTGCGGTTTTGGTGCTTGATGAGCCCACCTCGGCCTTAGATCCTATTATGTCGCGTGATGTCGCAGATCTCATTAATCGCCTTCATGACACAGGCATCACAATGCTTTGTGTAACTCATGACTTAGCATTGGCGCAAAATATTTCAGATACCGTAATGTTCTTGGATAAGGGCGTCATTCGCGCCGATGAAAAAATTTCCATATTGGCAAGCGATACATCCGATCCAGATATTCAGGCATTCTTTGGTAAAGGGGGCGGCTTTAAATGAATGCATGGATTACCTTTGAAACAGATCTGATCACTCAGATGCCGCAGATACTAGCGGGTCTAGTGAACACACTAAAGTTAGCTGGGTTAATTAGTGTCACAGGCTTACTCTTGAGTATTGTTGTTTTCTATCTATCTATTAGTAAGAACTTTTTCATACGCACTGCTACCAATTCTTATATTTCTTTCTTTATCGGAATGCCGCTAATCGTGCTGCTCTTTTTAATGTATTACGGGCTTCCACAATGGGGCCTCCGCATGGATCCCTTTGTGGTTGCCGCAATTGGATTCACTTTAAATGTAGCGGCCTATAACGCTGCGTATATGAAGACGGCTTATAACGGCTTGGATTTTATTCAACTAGAGGCTGCTGCTGCACAAGGTTTTAGTCCATTCCAGATCTTTCGCCTAGTTACCTTGCCACAAGTGCTGCGTTTATCGATACCTGCATTAACCAATCAAGTTATCGGTAACTTAAAAGACAGTTCGGTAGCATTTTTAATTCAATACACTGAGTTTTTTGCACGCATGCAAGAGTTGGCTGCAAGTAACTTTCAATTCTTCAAGGCCTACCTTTTAACTGCCATTGTCTATTTGGCATTAGTTTCAGTAATTGTCCTGTGTGCCAGAGCAATTGAACGAAGGCTTGTATTTCCTACATCCTAAATTGATTCCTCAGGCCCAAAAAAAAGTGACCCAAGGGCCACTTTTTATCTTTAAGCAATGAATCTAATTACTTGGATGTTGGCATCGCAAATTCAGCGCCTTTAGCAATACTTTCTGGCCAGCGTTGCATGACACTCTTTTGCTTGGTATAAAAACGAACACCTTCTTTACCATAGGCATGCATATCACCAAAGATTGACTTTTTCCAACCGCCAAAGCCATGCCAAGCCATAGGCACTGGAATCGGGACATTAATACCAACCATACCCACTTGAACGCGGCGAGCAAATTCGCGAGCGATATTTCCATCACTCGTAAAACAAGCAACACCATTACCGAATTCGCAAGAATTTACAAGGTTGAGGGCGTCCGTAAAGTTAGCTACTCGCAAGCAAGTCAATACTGGGCCAAAAATTTCTTCTAAGTAAATCTTCATATCTGGGGTGACGTTATCAAACAAAGTGCCACCAATGAAGAAGCCATTTTCGTTACCGGGAACTTTCAATCCGCGACCATCTACCAGGAGTTTTGCGCCTGAAGCAACACCGCTCTCGATATAGCCGGTAATACGCTCTAAAGCTGCCTTGGTAACAATGGGGCCCATCTCGGCATCGAGTTCCATGCCATTTTTAATCTTTAATGTTTTGGTACGCTCAATGAGCTTTGGCATGATCTTCTCGGCAACATCACCTACGAGGACGGCAACCGAAATAGCCATACAGCGTTCACCAGCAGAACCGTAGGCAGCACCAACCAATGCATCAATAGCTTTATCAATATCAGCATCAGGCATGATGACCATATGATTTTTGGCGCCACCCAATGCTTGAGAGCGTTTGCCCAAATGCGCACAACGCTCGTAAATATAATTTGCGATTGGAGTTGAGCCAACAAAGCTAACTGCCTTAACGTCAGGGTTATCAATTAAGGCATCTACTGCCTCTTTATCGCCTTGAACTACGTTAAATACGCCATCAGGCAATCCCGCTTCTTTCATTAGCTTTGCCATAAATAGAGAGGCAGATGGATCTGTCGGGCTAGGTTTAAGAATAAAAGAGTTGCCACAAGCAATTGCTACTGGGAACATCCACATTGGGACCATTACCGGAAAGTTAAAAGGCGTAATACCAGCTACTACACCCAATGGTTGGCGCATAACCCAGTTGTCGATATCGGTAGAGACTTGCTCTGTGTAGTCGCCTTTTAATAACTCTGGAATACCGGTAGCAAATTCAAGGATTTCAATACCTCGAGTAACTTCACCCTGAGCATCGGTAAATACCTTGCCATGCTCAGCTGTAATAATGGCAGCTAGCTCATCGCGGTTGGCATTGAGAAGTTCTAGGTATTTGAATAGGATGCGAGCACGACGTAAAGGGCTGGTCTGGCTCCAGCTTTCAAATGCCTTCTGGGCAACAGCCACTACCGCATCTACATCCTTGCGGCTTGCAAGGGCTACTTTGCGAGCCACTATACCTTTTGTGGGGTTGTATACATCTGAAAAACGCCCATCTTTTGGGTTGACTACATTTCCGCCAACATAGTGACCAACATCATCCGCTGACTCAAAGGCTTTAGGTGCATTCATAGTAATTTTTGCTTATTATTTCTAGAGTGTTATAAAAAAATCAAGCCAATTGGCTCATTTACCCGCACGACTTCACTGTCTCGTTTATTCTTATTTCTACTATTTTATCGCTATATGTCGATTTTGGTTATTTGTCCCATTTTGAAAGTTTTTAAAGGTCTGCAATGAGTCTTCTGTTTACTAGCTTCACCCTAAATAGCCCTCGTGGGCCTCTAAAACTGGCTAATCGCATTGTGGTTGCTCCAATGTGCCAATACTCAGCAGTCAATGGTGAGGCAACTGACTGGCACCTAATGCACTGGGGCAATTTACTGAATAGCGGGGCGGCTTTATTCATC
>CAILON010000294.1 GCA_903835865.1 uncultured beta proteobacterium | reverse complement strand
GGACGCCGCTACTAACTTCTATCTCAATACCTCCTTTGACGATTACCTTCGGTATGAAATTGATCCTCAGTGGCGCGGTGAAACGCCAATGACTTTGCTCATTGATAAGAGTGGCAAGGTGGTTCGCAAGACTGGCCCAATAAATTTTATTGAATTAAAGAAGTTGTTTGCTAAAGGCGTTTAATTATTTAAGGAGAGTCAGATGAAAAATACTTTGATTGCTGTAGTTTCTGTAAGCTCAGTTTTATTTAATAGCGGTGTGTTTGCCCAAAACGCTAAAGTGGGGAGTCTGCAGATTGACAATGCCTATACCCGTGCTACTGCTCCTGGCCAGCAAGTGGCCGGTGGTTTTATGAAGATTGAGAACAAAGGCGCTGCCGATCAGTTAATTTCAGCAAGTTCACCAGCAGCTGGTGAAGTCCAACTTCATGAGATGGCCATGGAAGGCAATGTTATGAAAATGCGTCAACTGAAAGATATTCCTGTGCCTGCTGGCGGCGCTGTTGAATTAAAACCGGGCGGATTGCATTTGATGTTTATGAACATCAAGACTCCTTTAGCTGCTGGTGAAACCGTTCCAGTAAAGTTAAAGTTTGCTAAGGCTGGTGAAGTTGAAGTGAAATTTCCAGTCAATGCTATGGGTGCTGGAGCGATGAAACACTAGACGCTCTTTAATATTTGGCATTAAAAAATCCCCTAGAGTTTTCTAGGGGATTTTTGTTTTCGGTTGTAATGTTGATTCAGATGTTTAGTCTAAATTCAAATCCGTTACCGCACCTTTGCTGGCTGTACTAGCCAGACGCGCGTACTTGGCAAGCAAGCCACGGGTGTAGCGTGGCTTTGGTTGCACCCAGGTTGAACGACGCTTAGCAATTTCTTCATCACTTACATTGAGCTGGATGAGCAGTTTGTGGGCATCAATCGTCACTGAGTCACCTTCATGAATCAGGGCAATTACGCCGCCAACATAGGCTTCTGGAGCGACGTGACCAACTACCATGCCCCAAGTACCACCAGAGAAACGGCCATCGGTAATGAGGCCTACAGACTCTCCTAGGCCTTGGCCTACTAGGGCGGAGGTAGGGGCGAGCATCTCGCGCATTCCAGGTCCACCTTTGGGCCCTTCGTAGCGAATGATGACCACGTCACCGTCTTTAATTTTCTGCTCCATGATGGCTTGCATTGCATCATCTTCAGAATCAAACACACGGGCTGGGCCGGTAATAGATGGATTCTTGAGACCGGTAATTTTGGCCACACAGCCTTCTGGTGAGATATTGCCTTTCAGAATAGCCAAGTGACCCTGTTTGTACATTGGGTTATCCATAGTGCGAATGACCTTTTGATCTGCACGTGGCACTGATGGGACATCTTTTAATACTTCTGCAATTGTCTGTCCAGTAATAGTGATGCAATCACCATGCAAGAGGCCGGCATCTAATAAAATCTTCATGACTTGTGGAATGCCGCCAGCTTGATGTAAGTCAGTTGCTAAGTAGGTGCCAGAGGGTTTCATATCAACAAGGACGGGAACTTGTTTGCGAATGCGCTCAAAGTCATCAATCGTCCAATCAATCTCAGCAGCGCTAGTAATAGCGAGGTAATGCAAGACAGCGTTAGTAGAGCCACCAACGGCCATGATGACGCTGACAGCATTCTCAATGGATTTCTTGGTAATGATGTCGCGTGGGCGTAAGTTATTTTTAATGGCCTCCACTAAGACGCGTGCTGATTCTGCAGCGCTAGCTACTTTTTCTGCATCTTCG
>CAILON010000293.1 GCA_903835865.1 uncultured beta proteobacterium | reverse complement strand
GAACTACATTGCTAGCGTAGAAGATTTAGCAATTCTTAAGCGCGTCATCGTGCAAAACGTAGCTCCTACTGGCGCTGCTGTATTGAATGCAGCTGATCCTATCGTAGTGAAAATGGGTGATAAATGTGCTGGACGCGTAATCTTCTTTGCCCAAAATCAGCATCACCCCGTGATTGCCGCACACCGCGCTAAGAATAAAAAAGTTATCTACTTCGATGGCACCTATATTGTTGCCTCCAAAGGTTCACGTGTGATGTATCGTTTCCCAGTTAGCGAAATCCCGTTAACCCAAAATGGTGTACTTGGATTTCAAGTGGAAAATGCTATGGCCGCCATTGGCGCCGCATGGGCACTGGGACTGGATGCAGAAAAAATTGCAAGAGGCTTACACAGCTTTGAGAGTACTGCCAATGCTGTACCGGGTCGCTTCAATCAATTCCAACACAATGGCGCAACTGTGATTGCCGACTACGGCCATAACCCTGATGCAATGCGGGCTTTAGCCAGCGCAATTGAAGCAATGAAGCCGAAAAAGAGTCATGTTGTCATTAGTGGTGCGGGCGATCGTCGAGATGAAGATATTCGTGATCTCACACGTATCTTGGGTAATACTTTTGATAGCGTCATCCTGTATCAAGATGCCTGTCAGCGCGGACGTGAAGATGGTGAAGTATTAAGGCTTTTGCAAGAAGGTCTAGTTGGCGCCACTAAAGCGAAACAAATTAAAGAAATTCATGGAGAATTGGTTGCTATCGATACAGCACTCAATGATCTTCATTCTGGAGATATCTGCCTAATACTCATTGATCAAGTTGAAGAGTCCCTTGCCTACCTCAAACAACAGGTCAGGCCTTAGAACTTCACTGCTAAATTAAAAGATGGCTTCATTAATAAAAAACCCAATCAAACGATTGGGTTTTTTATTGGAATAATTAGATTATTTACGAGTGGTAATGCTGTAATCGATCAATTTCTTCTTTGGATCCCAACATTACCGAGACGCGCTCATGCAAATCCGTAGGTTGCAAATCCATAATGAGCTCTGTGCCATTAGTGGATGCACCGCCAGCCTGCTCTACCAAGAAACTCATCGGGTTAGCCTCATACATTAGGCGCAACTTGCCGGGCTTATTAGGCTCACGCTGATCCCATGGATACATAAAGACACCGCCACGAGAAAGCACACGATGTACATCCGCCACCATCGAGGCAATCCAACGCATATTGAAGTCTTTATCACGCGCACCACTGATACCTGCTAAACACTCCTCAACATAACGGCGCACAGGGTCAGCCCAGTGACGCATATTGGACATATTGATTGAAAACTCTTTAGTGGAATGCGAAATTGTGACGGCCTCTTTGATTAACAGAAATTCACCAGTCACTTTGTTTAAAGTAAACATGACTACGCCATCACCGAGAGTCAGGGCCATGGTGGTTTGGGGGCCATACACTACGTAACCTGCAGCAACCTGATGACGTCCAGATAATAAGAAATCAGTGGTTTCTAATGGCGCCTTCGGATCTTGTTTTTTGAGTACGGAAAAAATAGTCCCAATAGAGACATTCACATCGATATTGGACGAACCATCTAACGGATCAAATAGCAGCAAATAATCACCAGTACCTTGAACTGGAAGTGGTAATTCCATTTCCTCGGAAGCAAGACCCGCTAGAGATTTACAAGCTTGTACACCTTCGATTAATAAATCATTAGCAATGATGTCGAGCTTTTGTTGCACCTCGCCTTGCACATTACCTGTACCAGCGGAGCCCAATAAACCAATTAAGGCGCCATGAGCGACTTCATGGCTCAAGGTAGAGCAAGTATCGACAACAGCCATTAAGAGCTCTTGTAAACCAGCAGGCACTTCAGCACCCTTTGGCTTAGCTGTTTCTAAATAGCGCTTGATATTCGTGTTGTGACTTGAGGACAAAGGTAATTCTCCGTTTTGAATGCCAAAGTGTTCTATTGATCTCTATTTTGCCTTGTTCTAGCTTGCCCATCCTGAATGCAGCGTTTTCAAACACTCATTTAGCAATAACCCCTCTATTTAAAGGCATTGGGCATCATTTGATAATAAATTTGATATTAAATACATCTAATCTGATGAGGATAAAAATGAGGACTACCGTAACCATTGACGATGATCTTTACCAACAGGGATTAGATCTTGCTGACCCAGGAATGGATAAGGCAGACTTATTTCGCGAAGCAATCCATGTTTTTGTAAGAGTTCAAATAGGCAAACGTTTAGCAGCTCTAGGTGGAAAAGCACCTCAAATGAAGAGTGTGCCACGACGCAAAGTAAAGAGCGGGCTTTAACTATGCCAATGGTTTTGGCTGATACATCTGTCTAGGTCGCACACTTTAGAAAATCTAATCCAGTCTTTGAGGGCTTATTGCTCAATGATCAAATTCTGTGTCATCCACTAGTTTTAGTGGAAATCGCCTGCGGTAGCCCACCTTCACCGAGATCAAAAACACTTTTTTATCTAAAGGGATTGCAGCAAGCAAAAGTAGCAACGCCAAACGAAATCTTAGAATTTATTGAAAAGTACAAACTTTTTGAATCAGGCTGTGGAGCTATTGATGTTTCGCTACTTGCATCCACTTTGATAACGGAGAACACGCTACTTTGGACCCTAGATAAACATTTAGAGTCCCTCGCACTTCCGCTGGGAATATCCTACAACCGCCAGCTTCATTGATTTAGCAAATTAATTGCCCAGCGCCTTACCCACTACTTCCTTGACGTCTGGAGATAGGGTTGGGCACGCCGCAACCCTCTCCAAGGCAGCTGTCATCTTGCTTTGATAGGGTTGGGCAAATAAACGCCAGCGATCTAGGGCTCTAGCCAGTCGCGCAGCTATCTGAGGATTGATGGGATCTAATGCCAAAACACTATCAGCCCAAAATTCATATCCACTGCCGTCTGCCTGATGAAAACTAGCAGGATTATTGGAACAAAATGCATGGATCACACTGCGTACCCGATTGGGGTTATTCAACTTGAATGCGGGGTGCTCGCGCAAACGCTTTACATCTACCAGAGTTAAATCCAATCCATCAACTGGCGGTCTACTAGATTGCAGCGCAAACCACTTATCAATGACTAATGCATCATTTGCAAAGCGACTGAAGAAATCCACCAAGCATTCCTTTGCAGCTTTGGCGCCATTCAACACCAATGCTGCTAGTGCCGCATAACGATCAGTCATATTGTCAGCAACGCGATATTGATTAACCGCCATTGACGCCCAGGTAGCCACATCAGCATCAAGCAGCATACTCAGCGCCAAATTCTTGAGGGCGCGCTTGCCAGCGCTAACAGCATCAGGCTTGAAAGGCCCTGGCGTTTGCATCTGTTGATACAAGGCTGCCCATTCAAGTAGCAACTGCTTTGCAATTTCCTTGCGGAAGGCGCGACGCGCAGTAAAAATCTGCTGAGGGTCAACGCTAGAACACTGCTCATACAAATAGGTTTCAGCAGGAAGCGTTAAGGCCAAATCCTTAAATGCAGGATCTAAATTGGGATCAAGTAATACATCGCGATAAGCCTCAATTAACTTGGCATCGGGCAAGCGATTATTCAAAAT
>CAILON010000292.1 GCA_903835865.1 uncultured beta proteobacterium | reverse complement strand
TCAACTTGAATAGTTGGGCGCAATTCTTTACCCCCAAAGCGCTTCTTCAAACTTGACAACAAATCATTTAACGCAGAACCCTCTAAAGGGAATGCGCTGGTAATCATTACTTCTGCTGCGCCTTCGCTCTTATTTTTCATTGCCTCAAATTGGCTAGCAATTTCAGGAATAGCTGCCAAGCGATGGTTTTGATTTACAAGATTCAAAAAGCTAGCAACCTTCGGATCTAACTTGGTTTTCACCATGCCAGAAAGTAGTTTGCTCAAATCATCAGCGGAAACTTTTGGATTGTTGGATAAGGCAGCAACCTCTGGCAAAGCAGCAAGCTGAGCCAATTCGTTTAACTGCTCCAAACATCCAGCGAGTTCAGTCGGCTTTGTGCTTTGAAAAAGCGCTTCAGCATAAGGACGTGCAATGGTGGCTAATTCAGCCATATCAAAGTTCTGCCTTTAGTTGGTCAAGTAATTGGCCATGCGCTTTTGCATCAACTTCACGACGCAAAATTTGCTCAGCGCCTTTGACAGCTAGAACAGCCACTTCAGCGCGTAATACTTCACGTGCGCGGGTAACTTGCTGGTCAGCATCTTGCTTTGCTTGAGACACAATGCGCGTAGCTTCAGCATGTGCGTTAGAGCGAATTTCTTCGGCCGACATTTGTGCACGTTTTTCAGCTTCAGCTACACGTAGCACACCTTCTTGCCGTGCTTTTGAGAGTTCTAACTCAGCAGCATTGTTGGCAAGTGCCAATTCTTCTTTTCCGCGCTCTGCGGCAGCCAAGCCATCAGCAATTTTGGTTGAACGCTCGTCCAATGCCTTTACCAATGGAGGCCACACAAAACGTGCAACCACCCACCATAAGACAAAGAAGACGATCATTTGCGCGAATAGGGTCGCGTTCAGATTCACGATATTCCTTTCAGTATTGTTGAGAACGGTTGGATGACCTGCTGGTCACCCACGCCAAAACAATTACTTAATAACTGCGAGCAGTGGGTTTGCGAAAGCAAACAGCATTGCAACACCAACGCCGATCAAAAACGCAGCGTCGATCAAGCCTGCCAAAAGGAACATTTTGGTTTGCAATTCGTTAATGAGTTCTGGCTGACGAGCAGCGCCCTCAATGAACTTGCCGCCCATGAGGCCAATGCCCAAACAGGCACCTAAAGCGCCGAGGCCGATGATAAGGCCAATACCGATAGCGGTTAGTCCTTGAATGTTGGCTAAGAAAGCTTGCATGTTTACTCCTAAGTATTAAAAGTGAGGTTAAAAATAAAAAGATTAATGGTGACTATGAGCTTGGCCTATGTAAACCAAAGTCAACATCATGAAAATAAATGCCTGTAACAAAATAACTAAGATGTGGAATATTGCCCAGGCTGAGCCAGCAATAACGTTGCCAACGAAGCCCAGCATGTATAAATCCAAATTAAAGGTCCACATACTTCCCAAGAGGGCGATCAACAAAAAGATCAGCTCTCCCGCATACATATTTCCAAAAAGTCGCATTCCCAAGGAAACGCCTTTAGCAATATATTCGATGATGTTCAAAATGAGGTTGAAAGGCGCTAAGTACCACTTAGCGCCAAAAGGCGCTGAAATAAGCTCATGAGCAAAGCCGCGAAGACCCTTGACCTTGAAGCTATAGAAGAAAACCAATAGCAGCACCGAGAAAGACATGCCAAGGGTGGCATTCAAATCAGTGGTTGGAACAATTTTATGGTGTGGCACATGTACGCCATAACCTTCAATGAAGTGGTTTACGCCAACAATCCAATCTACTGGCACCAAATCAAGCGTATTCAAAAGAATGATCCAGCAAAAGACGAAGAGTGCAAGTGGGGCAATAAAGGATCTGTCGCCGTGAACAATTCCCTTGGACTGAGTCTCAACCATTTCAACCAGCATTTCAATCAAACATTGAAAGCGGCCTGGCACACCCGGGGAGGCTCTACGTGCAGCAATCACCAACAGAAGCACGGTGACCAAACCCATGAGGGTGGTCCAAAAGATGGTATCTAGATGAATAACGCTGAAGTCAATAACGGATGCCTGAGGCCCGCCAATATTGTTGAGGTTTTGCAGATGCTCTGCAATGTAGGCTGTAGGTGTAAGCGCTTCTGTGGCCGCATGGTGGCCAACTTCTGCTGCTGCATTAACTTCACTAGACATCACTAACTTGTCCTTCTGTATTTGCTTCTTGCTACTTCCAAAACCACGCTAACAAATAACATTTAAGCGTAGCCAAATAAGTAACAAGCAACGGGATCCATTTCAAATCAGGCTGCTTTAGCGCAAAGCCAATGAACAAACAGATAGTTGCCAGGATTTTGATAAATTCACCAGAAACTATTGCTGCTAAAAAGCCACCGGGACTCGATTTACTACTCTTTCTTGCCGCCTCTATTCGCATCAAAAACAGCGCGGAAGGCAAAAAACCAATCAAGCCGCCTACTAAAGCCGAGTAAGTATAAACGGTTCTGTCAGCTTGATCAGAGAAAATGAAGCAAAAGAAGGCAATTACTAGGGTAATCACCGCCTGACTGAGTACAACCCACCAAGAATTGATGGATGCAAAATTACGTGGCTTTGCTTTACGCAAAACATCCATTTCTTCTTTGCTGAGGGTTTTAAAGGAATCTTCTTCGATTTCTTCCCATTCGCGCTTACTAATTAGATTTTTTTGGTTCACAAAATTCATTTCGTAAAAGGGTGCTAGTCAGCTGCAATACCCAACTTTTTTAATAGGGAATCAAGCTCATCAAATTGACTAAAGCCAATACGAATCTCTCCACCCTTACCTTTGAACTTAAATTGCACATTTAATCCAATTAAATCTGCCATCTCTTGTGCCAATCGCCGTGTATCTGGATCACGACTTATACCACTCAGGGCGGAGCTTTTCGCTTTTTTATCCCCAATCTGGCCTCCAGCAATTGCCAAAGCGGTAGACATTCTCTCTGCCTCGCGCACTGACAAGCCTTGAGCGGCAATTCTTTGAGCCAAAGCGACTTGGCTTGCGCTCGGCAAAGGCAACAGTGCGCGGGCATGACCCATATCAATATCGCCCGCCAACAACATAGCCTGAACTGGTTTTGCCAACTGAGCTAGGCGCAATAAATTCGTAATTGCGCTGCGGGACTTGCCAACTGCTTTTGCTGCCTGTTCATGAGTAAACCCAAACTCTTCAATAAGCCTTGCTAAACCCTGAGACTCTTCCAGAGGATTTAAATCTTCCCGCTGCATGTTCTCAACCAAGGCCATTGCCGCAGCTGCTTGATCATCAGCGCCCGAAACGAGAACAGGAACTTCCGTAAGACCGGCAATCGATGCCGCTCTAAAACGTCGTTCACCTGCAATGATTTCATATTTGCCTGTGCTTACAAGGCGCACCAACAATGGTTGCATCACCCCTTGCTCACGAATACTTTCAGCGAGCTCTTGCAAAGCGCCTGCTTCCATTCTTTGGCGCGGCTGATATTTGCCCGCCTGCAATGCACTCAATGGCAAACGGTTAATTTCTGTAGTTGCATTTACTTGCTGCGTTTTCTCGCCAAGCAATGCTTCTAATCCTCTGCCCAAACCTTTTTTCTTTATTGCAACCATGATCTTTTAATCTTTCCAGAAATTACATTTGCTTGATGCGTTCAATCATTTCAGCGCCAAACTCTAAGTAGGATTTAGCCCCGCGTGATGATTTATCAAAAGCTACCCCTGGAAGCCCATAGGACGGGGCTTCGGCCAAGCGCACATTGCGAGGAATAATTGTCTTGAATACTTTGTCACCAAAGTGCTCAAGAAGCTGCTCTGAAACTTGTTGTTGTAGCGTCATGCGTGAATCGAACATCACACGCAACAATCCAATAATGACTAAATCCGGATTTAAATTTGCATGAACTTGTTTGATGGTGTTTACTAAATCCGATAAACCCTCCAATGCAAAATATTCACACTGCATTGGAACGATGACGCCGTTTGCTGCACACAATCCATTTAGGGTCAGCAGTGACAGGGCTGGCGGACAATCAATCAAGATAAAGTCATAGTCATTAGACACTTGCGCAAGCGCGTCTTTCAAACGAGATTCACGCGCATCGATATCAACCAATTCAATTTCAGCGCCTGCCAAATCACGATTTGCAGGAAGCACGTCGTAACTGGAACTTTCACAACGTTGTACGCAATCTTTTACTTCAGCAAGACCGATCAATACTTGATAAACGCTCTTACTAAGATTTGCCTTTTCAATGCCTGAGCCCATCGTGGCGTTGCCTTGAGGGTCTAGATCTACGAGCAAGACGCGCTGTCCCAATCCAGCCAAGCCCGCGGCTAAGTTAACAGCGGTAGTGGTTTTGCCAACTCCGCCTTTTTGATTTGCAATACAGAATATTTTTGCCATAACTGCTTTGTAACTTTGCCTAAGGGGTGAGGGGGGATTTTCTCATGGGGCGCAACACCAAAAGACGGCGCTCCACTGATAAATTGGGAATGTGCAGGGGTTCATCAGCCAACAACTGCCAATCATCCATGCAAACTTCTTGCATTTCTTCATCTGCGCGCTTGCCCTTCATTGCGAAAACCAGGCCATTGGGTTTGAGAAAGGGCAATGAAAGATCTAAAAAGCGTGCAAGGCTTGTAAAGGCGCGAGAAATAACAGCATCAAATTGGGCTTTTTGCTGCACCGCAACATCTTCAACGCGCTCACTAAGCACTTCAATGTTTTTTAATTTCAACTTTCCGCGTACATGCTGCAAGAAAGCAGTCTTTTTACGAACTGCCTCTATTAATGTCAGACGCCACTCGGGCTGCACAATAGCAATCGGGATGGCAGGCAGCCCACCGCCCGATCCCAGATCAGCAATTTTGGGGGAGGCCTCCCCGAGAAACTGTCTCATTATTGGTAAAACAGCAATAGAATCAATGAGATGCAATCTTACAGAATCTTGCTCGCCTTCAATGGCCGTCAGGTTATGCACCTGATTCCAGCGGCCCATTTCTTGCAAAAAAAGCTCTAAATCAGCAATATTGGCATCGCTTAAACTCAGGCCCAACTCCTGAATACCTAGAGCAAGCAGACCCTCGTTCATGCAGTTTCTTGGGAGCGCCCCAAACCTTTTTTCAGGTGCACCAACAACAAGGAAAGGGCTGCGGGGGTCACCCCAGAAATTCTACCGGCCTGACCTAGGCTTGCAGGTTTATGTAAATTAAGTTTTTGCTGAACCTCTTTAGAGAGCCCCAATACTTGCGTGTAATCTAAAAACTCTGGCAGGGGAAAGGTTTCATTGTGCTCTTGCCGTGCAATCTCAACTGCTTGGCGGTCAATATAACCTTGGTACTTCACCGAAATCTCTACTTGGTCGCTAATTTGCTGCGCTAAACCGAGATCTTGGTCTAGCGTTCCCGGCGACCATAGGCCATCTGCAATGCCAACAAGCGCCTCGTAAGTAACCCCTGGGCGCTTCAAAATTTCTGCCAAACTGCATTCATGGGACAAATCCTGGCCTAAAAGCTGAGAAACCGCGCCAGCTACCTCATGTTTAGGCCCAACCCAAATATCCTGTAAGCGTGATGTTTCACGTGAAACAGCCTCTTGTTTTCGACAAAATACTTCCCAGCGATAGTCGTCCACTAGACCAAGCGCTCGCCCAATGCCTGTTAAACGCATATCCGCGTTATCTTCGCGCAAGCTCAGGCGATATTCAGCCCTGCTAGTAAACATCCGATAGGGCTCTTGGACCCCACGTGTAATTAAATCGTCTACTAAAACACCAATATAAGACTCGCTGCGCTTTGGAATCCATGGTTCTTTGCCTTTTGCAGCCAAACCCGCATTAATTCCCGCTAACATTCCCTGTGCTGCTGCCTCTTCGTAGCCGGTCGTGCCATTGATTTGGCCAGCAAAATATAGGCCGCCAATGGCCCTAGTCTCTAGGCTATGGCGTAATTGGCGTGGGTCAAAGAAGTCATACTCAATTGCATAGCCGGGCCGGACAATAACAGCAGACTCCAAGCCACGAATACTGCGAACTAGGTCCCACTGCACATCAAAGGGAAGGCTGGTTGAGATCCCATTTGGGTAATACTCATTTGTTGTTAGCCCCTCGGGCTCCAAAAAGATTTGGTGGCTATTTCTGGAGGCAAAACGGTGAATCTTGTCTTCAATGGAAGGGCAGTAGCGCGGACCTACCCCTTCAATCACGCCGGTATACATTGGGGAGCGGTCTAAACCACCCCGAATAATGTCATGCGTCTTTTCATTGGTATGCGAAATCCAGCAGGGAACCTGCTTTGGATGCTGCTCGGGTCGGCCTAAATAGGAAAAGACTGGAACTGGGTCTAAATCCCCAGGCTGCTCAAGCATGACCGAAAAATCAATAGTGCGGCCGTCAATTCGGGGCGGGGTTCCAGTTTTAAGTCTTCCCTGTGGAAGCTTTAACTCTTTTAATCGCGCGGACAGCGAAACTGCAGCCGGATCTCCAGCGCGACCCCCGGCATAGTTATTTAGGCCAACATGAATTTTTCCATCCAAGAAGGTACCCGCGGTTAATACAACCTTCTTGGCTATAAATTCCAGACCCATTTGGGTAATAACGCCCTGAACCTGGTCGCCCTGAACTAGCAGATCATCTACAGCAGCCTGAAATAGGCTGAGGTTTTCTTGATTTTCAAGGCGGTGGCGAATCGCTGCCTTATATAAAACACGGTCGCCTTGTGCGCGAGTAGCTTGAACAGCAGGGCCTTTACTTGAATTCAGAATCCGAAACTGAATACCAGCCTCATCAGTGGCGGCCGCCATCGCGCCGCCCATGGCATCAATCTCTTTAACTAGGTGGCCCTTGCCAATTCCTCCGATAGAGGGATTACAGCTCATTGCACCTAGACTTTCAATGCTATGGGTTATTAAAAGGGTATCGCATCCCATGCGCGCGGCGGCGAGGGCAGCCTCAGTCCCAGCATGACCGCCGCCAACTACGATGACATCGAAACTTTTGGAATAACGCATGATTTGCCTCAGATAGGGCGATGATCATAGCATTTTGTTTGTTTCACGTGAAACAAACAAGGGGGTAAATTGACCTACAGAAAATGGTCACTTATAAGTTACTGATTTAATTGAGGAAATATGCGTTCCATGCAGATTTCATAATCAACGCACTCACAATTACCAGAAAAGCTTTTCTCACAAACGTACTTCCATGTTTAATGGCTAGTCGACTACCGAACTGGCTACCAGCAATATTAGCAATCATCATGGCAAGACCAAGCGTCCAATTAATTTGACCGAGACTAGCCAGCATCAGAATTGCTGCCAAATTCGTTGCCACATTCACAAGCTTAGTTGCTGCAGAAGCATGCAAGAAGTCAAAACCGAAAAAGCGCACAAAACCAAACAATAAAAAGCTACCAGTGCCAGGACCGAAAAATCCATCATAAAAACCGATGATGAGGCCTAGAAGGACCCCTTTAAATTGTTGATAACGACTGGCGCCTTTGGGTGCGTGGGCTTCACCAAGCGAAGGTTGAAACCAGGTATAGAGAAGAAGAAATAGCAAAACAAAAGGCAGGGCCTTGCGCAATGGCTCGGCAGGAAAATTACTTACTGCATTGGCCCCTAAAAGCGAGCCGACAAATCCAGCAACGATGGCAGGACCAACAATCGCCCAAGGTAAGGAAACGTGGCGCAAATATCGACGTGCAGCATTTAAGGTTCCACCTATAGCCGAAACCTTGTTGGTTGAAAGTAGTGTTGCAGGTGGTGCATCAGGATAAGCGGCAAAAAGGGCTGGGACTTGAATCAGTCCACCACCGCCAGCCACAGCATCCACAAGGCCCGCAAAGAAGGCCACCGCCAAAAGCAATGGCCATATCAAAATGGAGAATTCGATGAGTGTCTCTTTTTATTAAGTGAGTGCGACGCAAGCCTCGCACTAAAAACTCAATAATAAAAGGAAAACAAAAAGCTAGTTTTTGTTTTTAAAGTGCGCAGCGATTTCACCAACAACACCACGACGAAAAGCTAAAACACAAATTACAAAAATAAATCCAGTTGCAATCGTGCTCCATGAACCGATGTTGGCTAAATAGTTTTGCAAACCGACAACGATACCGGCGCCAACAACTGGGCCCAAAATGGTTCCCATGCCACCAAGCAAGGTCATCAACACTACCTCGCCTGACATGTGCCAATGAATATCAGTCAGTGTTGCCAATTGGAATACCAAAGACTTCATTGATCCTGCCAAACCAGAAAGCGATGCGGAAATTACAAAAGACATTAACTTAAAACGGTCGACATCGTAACCAAGAGAAATTGCACGGGGCTCATTCTCACGAATTGCTTTTAATACCTGTCCAAATGGTGAATACACCGCGCGCATGATGATCGCAAAGCCAAACAAAAACACGGCGAGCACAAAGTAGTACATCGCTACATCATTCTTTAGGTCAATCAACCCAAATAAATCGCCGCGCGGAACACCCTGAATGCCGTCTTCGCCACCCGTAAATGGGAGTTGCACGGCTAGGAAATAAACCATTTGGGAGAGCGCCAAGGTAACCATCGCAAAATAGATGCCTTGTCTGCGAATAGCTAGGGATCCAATTAAAAACCCCAGGGCTCCAGAACCCAAAACACCTAGAAGAATTCCCAGCTCGGGAGAAAAGCCAGCCTCTTTACAAAGGTATGCAGTGATATAGGCAGAGGTTCCAAAAAAGGCTGCGTGGCCAAACGATAACAAGCCCGTAAAACCTAGGAGCAAATTAAATGCACAAGCAAAGAGCGCAAAACACAAAACCTTCATTGCAAAAACCAAATATATGAAATCTTGGAACGGCATCAACAAAGCAATCACTACCAAAATGCCATAAAGTATTTTTGTTTTTGGATTCATGATTATTTTTCCCGCCCAAAAAGTCCAGCAGGGCGAATCAACAAAACAATTGCCATGATCACAAAAATCACAACCCCAGAAGCTTCTGGGTAAAACACTTTTGTAAGTCCCTCAACTAAGCCCAGGCCCAGTCCAGTCAAAATCGCCCCCATGATTGAGCCCATGCCGCCAATAACTACAACAGCAAAAACAACAATGATGAGGTTTGACCCCATTAAGGGGTTTACTTGGAAAATAGGAGCAGCTAAAACTCCAGCAAAGCCCGCAAGGCCTACGCCATAGGCATAAGCTAAAGAAATCATTAAGGGGACATTAATCCCGAATGCTTGTAATAACTTCGGATTCTCAGTTCCAGCGCGCAAATAGGCGCCTAACTTGGTTCTTTCGATCACATACCAAGTAGAGAAACAAACGGTTAAAGAAATAAAGACAACCCAAATACGATATTTCGGCAAAATGATGCCGATCGACTCTAAGGGAATTGCACCCTGCAATATCTCAGGGGCTGGGTAACTCTCACCAGAGATACCATACCAATGGCGGAACATGCCTTCAATAATCAAGGCCAGGCCAAATGTCAGCAATAGACCATATAAATGATCAAGGTGATACAGGCGGCGCAACATTGTGCGCTCAAGAATTAAACCAAATCCCGCCAACACTAGCGGCACAACAATTAAAGCAAACCAATAATTAATAGACAACTCTGGGAAACCGAGCCATTGGCTAATTTGCGTTAAACAAATCCACGCAATAAAAGCGCCCATGGTGTATTGAGCACCATGTGCAAAATTGATGATGTTGAGAAGGCCAAAAATAATGGCCAGCCCCAAACTCAATATGGCGTAAAACGAGCCATTAATAAGCCCCACCAAGAGCTGGGCTACCAGCCCTTGAGGGGTAATTCCGAGAAGTTCAAACATGCTTTATAGGTATTAATTACTTGTTAGTAACTAACTTACATCTAGACAATGCAAGTGGTTGTGTTGCTTCGGCAGCTGGAATCACTGCACGAATATGGTAATAATCCCATGGGCTTGTAGACTCAGAAGGTTTCTTCACTTCAAGCAGAAGCATGTCATGCTCAAACTTACCATCAGCACGAATCTTGCCCTTGAATAAACCATCATCAATATTGGTCGACTTCAGAGCCTTCATAACAGCCTGGGTGTCGTCTGTGCCAGCCTTTTGAACTGCGTTCAAGTAAGCAAGAACAGAGGAGTAGACGCCTGCCTGGACCATGCTAGGCATACGCTTATGTTGCAAAATAAAGCGTTTTGCGAAAGCACGGGTCTTGTCGTCTTTGTCCCAATAGAAGCCTTCAGTCAAGTACATGCCCTGTGCAGCATTCAATCCCAAAGAATGTACGTCGGTAATAAACATCAGCAATGGAACCACGGTTTGCTTCTTGTTGATTCCAAACTCAGCTGCCTGCTTAACCGTATTAATGGTGTCTTGACCTGCGTTTGCAAGGGCCACCACATCAGCGCCACTAGCCTGCGCCTTTAAAAGGTAAGAAGAAAAGTCGCTGTTTGGAAATGGGTGTTTGCTGGTGCCCAACACTTTTCCACCGTTCGCCGTGACAACACCGGTTGCATCTTTTTCTAGAGCTGCGCCAAATGCATAGTCAGCAGTAATGAAGTACCAGTTCTTTTTGCCCTGCTTGACAACTGCTTTGCCTGTGCCGTTTGAAAGCGCATAAGTGTCATAGGTCCAATGAACGTTGTTGGCAGTACATTTTTCATTTGTAATTGGCAAAGAAGCGGCGCCAGATACCAATGTAATTTTGTTTTTTTGCTCTGCCACTTCCATCACGGCCAATGCAACGTTGGTAGAAACCAGCTCAACAATGACGTCAACACCATCTTTGTCATACCATTCGCGCGCCTTATTGGCAGCAATGTCAGCTTTGTTTTGGTGATCAGCACTTACAAGCTCAATCTTTTTACCAATAACAGTGCCGTCTTTAGAAAAATCGGCGATTGCCATTTTGGCGGCAATCACTGCCCCCGGGCCCGCCAAATCAGAATATGTGGAAGACAAGTCGGTTAATACACCGATCTTTACTACGTCGCCACTCACCTTGGATCCCGCTTGTGCAAAAACTGGGTTTGACGCAAACATCGTTGCGGCAACCAGTGATGCGGTTATTTGCTTTAACTTCATTCCTATCTCCTCTAGAAAACTACTAAATACCAAGATACTCATTTAATAGAGCTGCTTTTTCAGCAAGCTCACTTTGATGCACTACCTCTACTACGTTTCCATGCTCAACCACATAATGCCGATCCGCCAGGGGTGCGGCAAAGCGGAAATTTTGCTCCACCAACACAATCGTGAAGCCCTTATTACGCAAACTGGTGACAACCTCTCCCAACTTCTGCACAATCACCGGCGCCAAACCCTCGGTAATTTCATCAAGCAGCAGCAGCTTTGCTCCTGTTCTTAAAATACGTGCCATCGCAAGCATCTGTTGTTCGCCGCCAGATAAGCGGGTTCCAGGGCTATTGCGTCTCTCATAAAGATTGGGAAACATTTCATAAATTTCATCTAAACCCATGCCGCCTGGTGCAATCTCAGGCAAAAGCAAAAGGTTTTCTTCGGTACTTAAGCTAGCAAAAATTCCACGCTCTTCTGGACAAAAGCCCACACCAAGCCGGGCAATTTTATAGGTCGGCATGGCAATAGTTTGAGCTCCATAAACCTCAACTGAACCAGTTCTCTTGCTCGTTAACCCCAAAATGGTCTTGAGAATGGTGCTGCGACCAGCACCATTTCTGCCGAGCAAAGTAACAACCTCGCCATCGTGGACAGCAAAATTTACGCCATGCAGGATATGAGATTCCCCATACCAGGACTCTAGGTTTTTTACCTCTAGCGCCATATTGCTCATAAGGTTTCGCTCCCATGGCTGCCCATGTAGGCCTCAACCACCAGGGGATTATTGGAAACCTCTTGGTAAGAGCCCTCAGCCAACACGGAGCCGCGCTGTAATACCGTAATACGATCAGCGATCGAAGAAACAACCTTCATATTGTGTTCAACCATCAAAATGGTCCGGCCCTTGGCCACACGATCAATCAACTCTGTCACGCGCTCCACGTCTTCGTGGCCCATGCCTTGGGTGGGCTCATCCAATAACATTAACTCGGGCTCCATGGCCAAAGTGGTTGCAATTTCGAGTGCCCTTTTGCGGCCATAAGCCAAATTTAGGGTTTCTTCTCCTGCAAAATCCTCAAGCCCAACTTCGTGAAGCAGTTCTAGGGCGCGCTCATTTAGGACATTGAGTGAATTACCAGATTTCCAAAAATGGAACTCTGTACCCAATCCTCGCTGCAGTGCAACACGAACATTTTCTAAAACTGTTAAGTGTGGGAAAACAGCTGAAATCTGAAAAGAGCGAATAATCCCGCGCCGCGCGATCTGTGCTGGCGCCTCTTTTGTAATATCAAACCCATTAAACAGAATTTGCCCGCTCGTTGGCTCTAAAAATTTTGTCAGGAGATTGAAGCAGGTGGTTTTGCCTGCCCCGTTAGGCCCAATCAGGGCGTGAATGGTTCCCCTAGTGACATCTAAGTTGACGTCACTTACCGCAGAAAAACCTTTAAAAGATTTTCCTAGTCCAATGGTTTTTAATATTGTTTCTTGCAATCTCGCACCCTCTACCCCTTATTTGGGGTAAGACAATGAGGATACCGCAAGATGGGATTGCTTTATATAGCGATAACCCTAAATCAACAAGGGGTTGAAGATTAAGAATTTTGGTTTATTTTTAAATACTCTTGGATGGCGATTCGTGCAGCGTCATCTAAAACATCCATGGGTACGCG